>NZ_JBVVQF010000001.1:185974-457514 GCF_055811815.1 Mesorhizobium sp. WSM4836 | reverse complement strand
GCAGAGAACTACCTCGCTGCCCTCAAACTTGTGGCAATTCGCATCTGGCTACGCGGTAATGAGTCTACGTCCTAGTATCGTGGCCTCGGCTTCAGCCGCGGGGAAGCGGCTTCCTCAAAGAAAGGCCAGTGGGTGTGCGCGCAATGCCTCTAACTTTGTAGCAACGGACGGCGAATTGGCGCGCGGCACGCTGGTTAGCTGGTCAGCCGTGAATCTCGAGCTTCCTTCAATAACCGTTCAAAGGTCAGCCTTCCTGCGTGAGCAGTGTCGAGAGCACGATCAAGAAGAGCAAACGCGATATCGAAGTCGTCTTCGGCGACCGCCTCCGCCAAGGAACCTGTTGGCGGCGTACAATCGAAATAGAGCCCGTCGTTCTCATCGAAGGCGAACCCGGCAGTGTCGCCTTTCTCCGCCGCAGAGCGGAACGCCCGCCGCCACGCACTGCGCTTGATCCCGTCGAAGCCCAACCAGATGCACAGTCTGCCGCCCCCAACACCGGCCAGTCTAGCGAGGTGGAAATACGTTTCACCTTCAAGGCCATTGCCACTGTCCCCAGGGCCGAAGCCCATCGCAAACCAGCCCAACTGATCGTCGTCGCTTTGCTTCCATTCGTTAGGCGCAATCCAAATGTCGCTATCAGTTTCATATGAGCCCAGCCAGCCTTTGCGTTCTGCCCATTGCTCCATTCGTTCCGCAATCTGTGTCCAAACCCTTTGTTCGATGGCCTCTATTTGCCGAGCAGTCGCGTCAAGGTCCGCTAAGTTTGAGATGATCAGCCGGTCGAGTTCCGGGTCTTTATTCATGGCTCACCTGAAAGTGTTGATGTGGCTTGAAAACTGGTGAAGGAGATTACCGGCCTCTGATGCGTCAGGCCGATCGCGCACCGCCTTGCTCGCTGCCTTGGCCAATTTGCGCCAAGTGAGATGGGGCACCCCCTCCGGAAGCGCCTGGGATGGTCGAGGGCTTAAAAAAATTAGGGCGGCGCTTTTATTGAAAAGGCGCGCCTTCCTTTGGAGTATCAACTGATAGTCGCTCAGTTGTCGTGGCCTCTCCAAAGCTTCGATCTTTACCTCCATGCCGAGCAGGAAGCGCCGCCCCTCCAGCACTATGTCAATGCGGGTTTCTCGGGCACCCAGCGGACATGCCTCAGTCATGACAGAATAGGGCTCCATCACATCGATCGCGGCGAACGCGGGGTAGCCCAGGCCGACCTCCTCAAGAATGTTTGCCAGGAAGGCCCGAGATAGGCCGCCGAGTTGCTGAGGATCGAGAAGCGTCGCCAGCACGGCAGCGTTTCGAACCTCGTCCTTCTTCAAGCCAGCCATTGCCCACACGTTCAGATGGCGCCCCTTCGTGCGGCTCTGTTCCAGATGGGGACGCAGGGCTTTAACAATCCGACCCAGCCGCTCGGCGCTTGGCAATGCTGACGTCGGACTGACGGGGAGCCGCAGTAGCGGCCCTGCAGCTCTCAAGAACCCGGCGAGACGTTCGGCGTTCACGTCCACACTTGCGACCACTGCCTTCATGCGATTGCATACTCTCGATAAACTCGTGCGCCAGCCGCCGATGGTCAGAGATATCCTGGAAGCGGTAGCCGGCCGTCATTATTCTCGGCCATTGGTGTGACGCCGAACGTTCTCTTAGCGACGATCGATCGCCAACGCTATGCAGCGCCAAAAAGTTGTGTCATGGCACCAGCGATGAGCTTGATGATAGGGCTCAACAGTGGCCAGGCCGCTCCATCTGTCATGCCGTTTATTGATCTCCGTATTGGTGTGCTGGCAGGCACCATCGAGTTCTGAAAGCAATAGGGTACCTGATAGGCACCGCCGAAGAGCATCCGGTGCCGCTGCCAAAAGCGACGAGCAATTAGCGGACGCCGGGGTAAGACGAGTGTGGCCGCCTGCTTCGGGTGCCCAGGCCTTACGTCGACGCTCTTATTGTACAAGAATTGGACAGATTTCATTCGGCCAAGAAGCAGTTGTTTGTTTTTATTAGCCTTTCTATTTCAAACCAATTTCAGTTTACGCCTTAAGACGGCATACTTGTGGACTTTGACGGTTGGCGGGATAAAAATCACCAATCCGCCAGCGGGTCGTCGAATGGTACCGGTTCGCTGTCACCGTCGTGGCGGACTTCCGGCTCTTCAGGTCTTGAAGATGGGGCGGCAGGCGAGGTTCGGGCAGCGAGGCGCTCGCGGCGGCGTCTGGCGAGCTCTTGAGCGGCCGCGGTGGGGGCGTGTTGCTCTCTGGAGGTGTCAGGGGCCTTGGTGATCATATCCTTGAGCAGGAAGTCCAGCGTGGCGCGGGCAGCTGTCGCGTCCGTCGCGGTAGGTCGGGGCGGCAGGCGCAGCCAATGCCGATTCCGAGCGTATCTGTCTTCGTAACTGCGTTCCGCTTCGGCGGCCCGGCTTGCGGTGCGTTCGGCTCGCCCGGTCCGTTCGGCCTGCTTTAGGGACTGTCGCAATGTTGTAACATTATCTCGCATCCACCTGTGCAATGTCATACGGCTGACGCCGAACTCGGCTGCAATGTCCCCAAGCGAATATCCCTGCGCTATAAAGCCTCGCAGCGTCTCAGCCATCTCTGGTTTGAAGAGGCTCGGGCGGCCCATGGTCTCAAAACATGCACCAGCGTTCAGGGTTCTGCAGCCAGTCCATAAGCAACCTGCGCTCGGCTGAGTCCGGCACCTCTTGCAGCCGCGTCGGCACCTGATGCTTCGGATTTGGTTTGCGAACCTTCGGCGCTAGGCACAGGCGAGCTCGGGCCGCTGCGAATTTAATGATCACATTCATGTCGGTCGATCCTTTCGAGCTGTCGATTCCGTCATCTTGAAGGAGGAGCCTGACGCGACTGTACGCGACCTCTGTAGTAGGACGTCTAGGAGCTGTTGTGGCGTGTATGACACCTCTTCTGAGTATCGACGTCGCGCCAGATAAAACGGCGTCCAACGCCGCTCTAGACGGTGCATTATGAGGTTGCGTACAGTCGCGTCATAACCATTGATTTCATTGGTTTTTTCCCGGCGGCAGTCTGCCACCTAAACCGCCTATGGAGCGGACGTTTTGCTTAAGTTTGATCCCTCTGTAGCCACGCCCGGCGTCCGATCGGGACACGGCGACGCCTTTCTGTGCCGTCAGCTTCTCGGCGAAGTCCTTTCTGTTGCCGACATGCTCCCTGCCTTGCCGGGCGTAGTCGTCATAATCGCTGAACAGGTCGGCGCTGGATGTCCATCCGTTGGGGTCGAGCTCGCACTGCTCGGCCAACCAGCGGCCGAATGTGTCTTCTTCTGCAAGGTACGCTTCCGATGCCGCCACGACGGCTTGAGGGGGATTGATCCCCGTTTCCTGCCAGTCGAGGCAGCCTTCGATCAGCCAGTCGAGAATGGCCGGCCACTCGGCTTTCAGCTTTTCCTTCAAGTCCGGATCGCGCTCGGCCTTCGGGATGGTGACCGTGAACGGCACCAGATGCAGACGTCGCCTGATCGCCTCGTCGACCGTCTTGAGCGATGGCTTGTGATTGCCGGCGATGATCAACTTGAACTGCGGAGCGAACTCGAAGAAGTCCTGCCGCATGAAGCGCGCGCTGATCAGGTCGCCGCCGGTGAGCTGCTTGAGCTTGGTCTCGTCCCACTGCCGGCCTTCCTCTGTCTCGGCGGTCGTCACCAGTCGTGCGCCTCGCAGCCCCGCCACATCGGTCGGGTGCTTCTCGTTTCTCGACGCGGCAAAGGTCTCGAACGGCGCGGTGGTGTGGTAGTCACCCAAGATGCCTGCTGCTACGGACAGGAAGACCGACTTGCCGTTGTTGCCGGTACCGTGGAAGAAGGCCAGGGCGTGCTCGATGGTGACGCCGGTCAGCGCGTAACCGCCGAAGCGCTTCAGGAAGTTCTGAAGATCGCGGTCGCCGTCGGTGACGCGCGCTAGGAAAGCCTGGAAGATGGGGAACTCCATCTCGTTGTCTGGCGCGACCGTCGTGATCTTCGTCATGTAGTCGTCGGCGCGGTGCTGGCGCATCGCGCCGGTGCGCAGGTTGACCACGCCGCCCGGAGTGTTGAGCAGCCATAGATCAGCGTCCCACTGGTCAGACGTCGCGGCAAGCCGTCGGTCGGACTGCGCCAGGCGCTCGACCGCTGCAACCGTTTTGGCGCTCGCCAGAACCTTGCCCAGCCGGGCGTCGTCGCAACTGGCGGCAGCACGCCGGCACGTCTCGCGCGCTCGATCGAATGGCTCGCGGGTCTTCTCGGTCCTCCAGCAGCGACCGTCGAAGAGCATCCACTTGCCCCACGCCGCGACGTACCGGTACCTGTCGCGGTGCTCGGCGGCGAAGCTAAGCGCCAACGCCTCGTCGGAGAACGCTGGTGGTCGCGTGTCTTCGTCCGACGCTAGCAGGTCGCCTTCGCCGCCCAGACCGACGCTGGCGCCGACTTCTGCGGCGCGACGTTCAGCCTTCGCGCTGGCCACGGCCTTGTCCAGAGCGCCGACCGGAATGCCGATTTCCCTGGCCGTCTCTATGCGAACCAGATCATACTCGAGACGAGGCAGCAGGGAGAGTTCTTCGACTACCGGACGAAGGTCGGCACCGGTGCGTTGTGTGCCGTTGGTCATTTGCGTGAACCCTTTTTCGCAGCAGCTCGCCGCAGTGCTTCGTCAAGGATGTCGATTGTGGTCGGCCGCTGCGCCGCCCTTGGCGCCGCGAACATGCCCGAGACTTCCGGCTGCATGCGCCAGTCCGGCTTGGCCTTGTCCGCCCAGAAAAACACGGTTCTGGCGCCGGATCGGGCTTCACCCGCGAAGGTGTCCCATTTGTCGTATGTAGCGCCGTCGTAGGTGTCGGACTTCCTCGACCACGTGTCCCACAGCTCAAGACCTTGGGCGCTGCCGTCGGTGGCGTGGTAGAGCGCCGCGCCTATGGCGATCCAGCGATCGTACGTTTCCGGGTAGATGGACATGACGGACATGGCGGCGGTGAGCAACGGCAGTGGTGCGTGCGGGTCGGCCGCCGGCCTGCGCTCGGCGGATTGGTTTCTTATGACCTTCCTAGCCCAGCCGGCGTCGGCACAGATGCGATTGACATAGCCGAGGAGGGCGAAGGCATGCTTTTGCGTCATGAGCGACAGCGCCGAATTAGGCGTCTCGAAAAGCTCCTGGTCCGGCCAGTAATACGGCTTGCCTGTGCCGGGGTGGATCGCATACGCGACGAACTGCTGACCGTTGGCGAGTATCTCGACCTTGTGCTCATTGCCGTCCGGCGAAACGAACGTGTCGGACTTCAACTTCTTGAACGGCGTCTCGGTCCTGTAGACGAAGAGCTCACGCGGCGGCTGTCCTATGCGGGCAATCGTGGGTCCGATGTTGTCGACGCACCAGTCATAGGTCTTCTCGATCAGCCATGGCGAAGGCGTGTCAGCGTCGACCGCCGGCGTGTCTTTGGTCTTCACGCCGACGCCGTGGTGGCTATACATGCGGCTGCCCTGTGGGGTGACGAGAAGGGCGCTGAAATCCATCTTCGGCCAGCCCTTCACGAGGCACTCTTTCGTGTCCGGCTTGATCGGCAGGATGCCATAACCTTGCTCGGCAAGACGCGGGCCATGAGTACGAAAGAAGCCGGTCACGGCGCCAGTTCCATCAGTTCGCGACGGGCTTTTGCTGCCGTTCTAAGCGCCGCCAGACTGTCCTGCAGCTTCGGCGCCTTGGGAGGTTCGATCGGTGCTACCTGATTGGTCTTGGCGGCATGCCGCGCCAGCAGCTTGGCCGCGTAGGCCGCTCCCGCTTCTGTGACGATCCCGCTCGGTTGGCCAGCTAGGTCGATGCGAATGCCGCCCGCCATCTGGCAGCCGCGCAAGTAGCCAGACCCGCCCGCATAGTATTTCAGCCCGAGTGTGACTTCGGTCAGGCCGTGGCCGGCGGACAGCATGTCTTCGCGAATACCGATCTTCAGCGGTTTTCGGAAACGTAGATTGAATGTGTGAGGGTAAAGCTCTTGCCAAGCCGCCACGATATCGCGGGGGGCGGGTTTTGCATCTTCGGTGAACATTGGACAGCCTCGGTCTGGCCGTCGCGTTGACTGAACAGAGAGCTAGAGCTACAAGGTGGCGTTCTAATCTGCACCCCAGATGATCTAACTCGCCGCCCTTGCCTCTCGCGAGGGCGGTTTCATTTCATGCAGCGGATGGGGCGCCGCGCCGCGCATCTTCTGCGGCCTCGCGCGAACGTACCCACTCGGCCTCAGCCTCTGGGCTGATGCGAACCAACTTGCCGGCGGTGTATTCGCGGGGGCCAAGTCCGGCTGCTTTCATGTTGTAATAGGTGGATCGGCTCACCCCATGCCGGCGGCAAAATCCGTTTATCGACGCGTCGCGAAGTGCGGGCTCATAAAGTTCGGTAGCGCGCTGAGCGTGCGACTTCAACGTTTCGGTGTACATTTGACTGCATCCTCTTTTCGGACCTTCCGAGGCGGTGGTTTGTCCGGGCAGGTCGTTGCTGATGCAGCAGTAAGTAGCTAGGTCGGCCCGGGTGGTCATAGGAATAGAACCGGCGCTATTGTTACTAACGCGCGTGCTTTCGCCATTTAGACAGGATTTTGACGATCGCATCCTCGCTGAGGCCGGCCATAGCGGCGACGCGCGAACACGCGCTATGAGCCGACTGATCGTTATGACGAGCTACGAAATTCCGCGTCTCTTTGAACCCGGACATCTGCAACGCCATCACGCTGAGGACGATGACAAAGTCGCGTTTGCTGTTGGTGCCTGGTTTTGGGCCTTTTCGCCCCGATGCTACGCCGTCGAGCCTATTGAGCACGAAGGGAACCAAAGTAGGCGGAACTGGCTTGCCGACGGTAATGAGTTCCTTTGCCATCGCGATTGCCTCACCGTCGACGTCCTGCCCGGCAAAATCCGCCACGCGCAACCGCACTCTCGCATCGGCCTCGACTGCCCGCAGTTCGTCGGGCACACCAGCCGACGACTGCCTCGCTTCATAATTCGCCATTACGCGCTTGTTACGCTCGGTCGTCAGCCCGAGCGCGCTGGCGGGGCCATCACGCAGGGCCTTGTCGTAGAAGGTGTGCACGGCTTCCGCCACTGCGTCCTCGAAGCGGCAGCTCGGTTGCGGAGCGATTGCTGCGTTAAGAATGTTACGCCACGCTACGCCAAGGTAGTGGTTGCTCGCCTCCGGCATCGACCTGAAGAAGCCACCGCTGTGTGGAACGACCGCGCCGGAGAGAATGTGTTGCCAGGACAAGGCAACGATGCTCTCCATGAGCCGCTGGTGCAACTCGGCACGGCCGGCAATTTCCTCAGCCGGATCGCCAATGGCCTCATCGGGCGCTGCGGATTTTATTTTCCTGGGCTTGACGTTGTTGCTGTTCATCGTCCTCTCACCGCGCCCCTATCCGCACGACGTTGTCGCCATCGGCCGGCGGCATCATGGGCACGATCGCCGCGCGTGCCATGTCTTCGAGCCCGTCGACAATCCACCGGCCATAGTGCCGTTCGATCATGGCCACGCTCGTGTCGTGCAGAGCCGCGACCAGCCTGATCGGCAAATTGGCACGGATGCCGCGAACGATGCTGGAGTGGCGAAGGCTGTACATGATGACGTCGGGCATGTCGGTCCGCTCGCGGATCGCCTTCCATGCCTTGGCGGCGTCGGACGATGTCTGCCACGGGCCCCGGCCGGCCCGCTCCCACTTGATGCCGCCGGAAGGCTGGCGATATTGCCAGCGCTCCAGCAGCATGGCGTCGGGGGCCCGGCCCGTCACGATCGGGCGCAAGGCCTCGACGATGGCGGCTTCGACCGGCACAGCGATTGAGCCCGACTTTCCCTTACCCTTGCGGCTGGAGGGCACCATCAAACGCCCTTCCTTCAACTGGGCGTCGCGCACCCTCATCCTGCAAATCTGGCTGAAGCGGGCACCGGTGGCGTTGAGCACCAGCACAAGCCGATAGAGGTCACCATCCCAGCCGAGTTCGTCGTCTACCTGTCGAGCAGCAACCAGCAGCCGGACGATCTGTCCGTCGGTCAGGATCTGGTTTTCCCGTGCGACCTCGACGCTGTCGTCGACGTCGACGTCAGACTTCAGACCGGCATTGACGACCAGCGCCGGGTTAAGCTGCTTTCGCTGGCTATGCAGTGCGGCTTTAAGGTCGTTGACCAGCCGCTGCTTGGTCGTCTCTTTGAGCGCGGCCGGCAAGCCCGCGCGCCACGAGGACAGATGGTCGTCGGTCAGGGTAGACAGCGCCACGCCGGCCAGGGGCGAGGCGGCAACCGCTTCCTGCTTGCCGCGTTTGCCTTGCCCGAGCACGTACCGACCCAAACGCCGGCTTGCGTCAGAGCGAACGGCGCGCGCCCTACGACGCGTGTCGCGGGCATCGCGGGTTACAACGTAAGCGGTGACGACGTCGGCGACGGTGAGCGGTGCCACGTCGGCTGTCGACGGCGGCGTCTCGACAGTAGCAGCGAACGCCCTAGCCGCAGCCTGCGCTTGCCAGAAATCGAGGATGGCCGCGCCGTCTGCGTCGCGGACGTCGTCGGCGACGCCCACTTTCTGCACGAGGTAATCCTGCTCGCCTTTATAGAACCGTGCAACCCAAACGCCGCCGGTCTTCCCCTTACGGTAGCCGACATGCAGGCCGGCTCCGATGGCCGTGTAATAGGGCTTGCCGCGTTGAGCGAGTTTCGCTCTAGCCGTCCTGCTTTCCAGATGCGTATCCCGTACTCGCTTGGCCATAGCCTGCTCCGTTTGTCCAACGATTTGTCCAATATATGCACTTGGACAGGGATGTACAAGCACGGGCTCAGTTGCGCAAAAGCCACGATCTCCAGGACTTTCGTTGGATCAGGCTGGATAAAGCTGGATTGTTTTCAAGCCCTTTTAAGGCGTGAATCGTGGTTCGAGCCCATGAGCGGGAACCAGCTGGCGAACCAGATCGGCGGCAGGCCAGATCGGCGGCGACGCTAGCGGCCGAGCTTGCTTGCCGCGCCTGCCAAGGCTTCGATCTCGTCCCATTTGCCGGCTTTGACCAGATCGTCCGGCGCCACCCAGGAACCGCCGACGCAGATAACGTTGGGCAGGCTGAGATAGTCGGCGGCATTCTTGCCGGTGATACCGCCGGTCGGGCAGAATTTCACGTCGGCAAGCGGCGAGGCGAAGGCCTTGAGCGAGGCGATGCCGCCCGACTGTTCGGCCGGGAAGAATTTCAGGAAGCGCAGGCCGGCTTCGCGCGCGGCCATGACCTCTCCCGGCGTGATGGCGCCGGGCAGCAACGGCACGTCGCTGTCCCTGGCTGCCGCGAGAAGCTCGCGGGTGATGCCGGGGCTGACGATGAACTTCGAACCGGCGGCCGCCGCCTCGCCGAACTGGCGGGCATCCAGGATGGTGCCGGCGCCGACGACGGCGTCTTCGACCTCGCCCGCCACACGGCGGATCGCCTCCAGCGCGTCGGCGGTGCGCAGCGTAATCTCGATCGCCGGCAGGCCGCCGCGGGCCAGCGCCCGGGCCAGCGGCACCGCGTCGGCAACATTGGCGATCTTCAGCACCGGTATGACCTGCTGGCCGTTGAGGAGCGACAGGAGCTTTTCGGTCGTGCTGGGCATTCGTCGTCTCTCCTCTGTTGATCAAGTCGACCGGTTAGCAGAAGGCGGTTTTTCTGTCCACGAAACGGAGCGTGTCGCGATGTCACGCGTGGTGTTCGAAACCCACCCGCGGTCAGACCGCTCCCGGCTCTGCCTTGATCCGGCTGCCATGAGTGTTTAGTGGCTTGGTGATGACACTGCCCAGCCCAGTCTTCCGCGTCGCCGCGCTTTACCGGTTTGCCCGGCTCGACACCTTCGAGGCGCTGCGCGCGCCGCTCGCCGCCTTCTGCTGCGCACGCGGCATCAAAGGCACGCTGCTGTTGGCGCGTGAGGGCATCAACGGCACGGTCGCCGGCAGCGAAACGGCAATCGCCGCGCTCATCGATCATCTCGAATCCATCGAAGGTCTCGCCGGCCTCGAGATCAAATATAGCAGCGCCGCAACGATGCCGTTCCACCGCATGAAGGTGCGGTTGAAGCGCGAGATCGTCACCATGGGCGTGGACAATATCGATCCGGCGGCTGGTGCGGGCACCTATGTCGCGCCGGCCGACTGGAACGCACTGATCTCGGATGCCGGCACCATCGTCATCGACACGCGCAACGCCTACGAGGTGTCGCTCGGCACGTTCAAGGGCGCTGTCGATCCCGCTACCACCAGCTTCCGCGAATTCCCGGCCTGGGTCGAGCAGCATCGGCACGAGCTCGACGGGCGCAAGGTCGCCATGTTCTGCACCGGCGGCATACGCTGCGAAAAGGCGACGGCCTATGTGAAGTCGCTCGGCTTCGAGTATGTGTTCCACCTCAAGGGCGGCATTCTGAAATATCTCGAGGATGTGCCCGCCGAACAGAGCCTCTGGCAAGGCGAATGCTTCGTCTTCGACGAGCGCGTTTCGGTGTCGCACGGGCTGCTCGAAGGCGAGGCCGAACTCTGCCGCGCCTGCCGGCATCCGTTAGTCGCGGAAGACCGGCTGTCGCCGAAATATGCTACCGGCGTCTCATGCCCGCATTGCTTCGATGCCCGTTCAGACGAGGATCGCGCCCGCTACGCCGAGCGCCAGCGCCAGGTCGAGCTGGCGCAAGCGCGCGGCGATTGCCACATCGGAACTTAGATTCACGTTAAGCAACAGAGAAGCGCGGAACGAGGCTGCAGCGCTTTGATTTCCGCGTGAAATCCCAGCAGATGTCGGTTCGAGGTCATGCGTGGCAGCGGCCAAAAAGATGCACCGCGTCATTGTAATGTCAAACTGCGGGACCTAGGTCTTCGACGTCCAAACCTGCCCGCGCACCTTCGGCCGGGCCAATTCTGGAGGCATAGATGTTCGATCCCAAGAAGCTCCTCGACGATCTGCTCGGCTCGCAAGTTCCCGGCACCGGATCGACCGTCCGCGACAAGGCCGGGCAGGCGGTGCAGATGGCCAAGGACAATCCGCTTGCCGCCGGTGCGCTGGCCGCGGTGCTGCTCGGAACCGGCCCAGGCCGTCAGGTCACCGGTGCGGCGGTGAAGCTTGGCGGGTTGGCTGCGATCGGCGGTCTCGCCTACAAGGCCTACCAGAACTACAAAAACGGCAACGCGCCGGCCGAGACACAAGCTGCAGGCGAACCGGAATTGCTGCCGCCGCCGGCCGATACCGCCTTCCACCCGTCGCAAGCGCCGCAGGGCGAAGACGAATTCACGCTGACGCTGGTCAGGGCGATGATCTCGGCGGCGAAGGCCGACGGCCACGTCGATGACGAAGAGCGGCAGAAGATCGCCGGCAAGCTTAGCCTCGCCGGCATCGGCGCCGAAGCGGAGAAATTCCTGATGTCGGAGCTGGAGGCACCGCTCGATCTGGATGTGCTGATCGCCGGCGCCAAGACCGATGCGCAAAAGCTGGAACTCTACACCGCCTCGCGTCTTGCTATCGATCCGGACACGCGGGCCGAACGCGGCTATCTCGACCTGCTTGCCGGCCGCCTCGGCCTGCCGGACGCGCTTGTCGATCATGTCGAGGCGACAGTGACGGCGGCAAAGGTGCCGGCAGCAGCCACGGGCGAGGCAGCCAAGCCGGCCGTCAATTCGCGCTGGTAGAAGCGGACTGCGACACGGCCGTCCGACGTTAGCTTCTCGTTAATCGAGAAAGCGCATGATCTTAGACAGTCGGATCGGCTTTCCTCCTCCCAAGCCCGGTCCGGATCAGGGGCGGTCGCCAATGGCCGCCCTTTTTGTGAGCACAGGCTTTGGGCCGGCTTGCCATGGTTCCCGTCATTTGCGATGGCTCATCCCTTTCAGGGAGTACAGCCATGACCGACCATAAAACCGCCATCGTCACCGGCGCCGGCACGGGCATCGGCAAAAGCGTCGCCACGGCGCTGCTCAAGGCCGGCTGGAACACGGTCTTCTGCGGCCGCCGCAAGCCGGTGCTGGAGGAGGCCATTGACGCGGCCGGGCCGACGCAGGCCAAGGCATTGGCATTCGCCTGCGATATCAGCAAGGCCGATCAGGTCGACGATCTGTTTGAGACGGTGGCCGCGGCTTTCGGGCGGGTCGACCTGCTCTTCAACAATGCCGGCACGAGCTACAAATCGACGTTGATCGACGACATCCCGGTCGACGTGTGGAACGAAATCGTCGGGGTCAATCTCACCGGCTCGTTCCTGTGTGCCCGGGCTGCCTTCGGCGCCATGCGCAGGCAGCAGCCGATGGGCGGCCGCATCATCAACAACGGCTCGGTATCGGCCTATGCGCCACGGCCGGGCTCGGTGCCCTATACGGCGACCAAGCACGCCATCACCGGGCTGACCAAGACACTGGCGCTGGACGGCAGGCCATTCGACATTGCTTGCGGCCAAATCGACATCGGCAACGCGCTGACCGACATGGCGCAAGCGATGACGGTCGGCGTGCCGCAGGCCAACGGCACCATTGCCGCCGAAGCGGTGATGGACGTCGAGCGCGTCGCCGATGCCGTCCTCCATATGGCCAGCCTGCCGCTCGACGCCAACGTGCTGTTCATGACCGTGATGGCGACCAAGATGCCGTTTGTCGGGCGAGGGTAGTCGCAGTCCGTCCTAAATCAGGGCCGCGTGACCGGAAGCGGCACGCCGGGAAGATATAGCGAAATCGGGCGGATTTCGTAGACGGCGGTCGGATTGACGCGGCGAAGATCGCGCGCGATTTCGATAGCGGCGTTACGGTTGGCGCAGTCGACGACATAGAGCCCCAGCAATTGTTCCTTGGTCTCGGCGAAGGGGCCGTCGATAACCATTCCGGTGCCTGGCCCGCGCAAGGTACAGGCGTCTTGTGTCGCGCCGAGCCGCGCCGCCGGCCCAAGGGTGCCTTGCCGGTAGAGCCGATCGTTGATCTGGAGAAGATCGGTCATCAGCGCCGCATCCTGCTCAGGCGTCAGCGCCGTAATCGCTTCTTCCTCGTGATAGGCAAGAATGGCATAGAACATCTGGCGTCTCCTTTCCGTCCGTCGTGCGTTCTCACTTCGCCAGGAACGACTCGATCCGCTCCAGCGCGCGCAGGATGTTCTCCTCGGAATTGGCGTAGGACAGCCTGACATAGCCTTCGCCGAGAACGCCGAAATCGGGGCCGCCGATCAGCGCCACGCCGGCATCCTCGAGCAGCGCCGAGGCGAGCTTTTTGGCCTTCCAGCCGGTTTTGGAGACATTGGGGAAGGCATAGAAGGCACCTTTCGGGGTGATGCAGGAAACGCCGGGCAAGGCATTCAACCCCTCGACCACGACCTTCCTGCGGCGGTCGAAGGCGCGCATCATCTTGTCGACATCGTCCTGCGGGCCGTCGATGGCGGCGATGCCGGCATGCTGGCTCGGCGCGTTGACGCAGGACCAGCAATTGACCGCCAGCTTGCGCACCTTGTCGTAGAGATGCGCGCCCTTGTCGCCGTTCGGCCAGATCGACCACCCCATGCGCCAGCCGGTCATCGCCCAGGTCTTCGACCAGCCGTTGAGCACGATCAGCCGGTCACGGATTTCGGGGAAAGCAAGCAGCGAACAATGCATCTCGCCGTCATAGGTCATCACGTCGTAGATCTCGTCGGAGAGGATGGCGACGTCCGGGTGTGCTTCCAGCCCTTTGACCAGCTTCTCGATTTCGGCTCGCGGGGTGACACCGCCGGTCGGATTGGCCGGCGAGTTGAGGATCAGCAGCCTGGTGTTCGGCGTGATCAGCGCCAGCGTCTCCGCGGCCGAAAAGGCGAAGCCGTTCTCCTCGCGCATCGGCACCGGGACGGGGGCTGCACCGGTGAATTCGATCATCGAGCGGTAGATCGGAAAGCCGGGATCGGGATAGAGAATTTCGGCGCCCGGCTCGCCGAACATCAGGATGGCCGCGAACATGGTCGGCTTGCCTCCGGGCAGGATCATCACCGCTTCCGGCGAGACTTCAACGCCGGTAGTGGCAAGCGTGCGGCGGACCACCGCTTCGCGCGTCGCCAGCAGGCCGTTGGCCGGCGTATAGCCGTGATGGCCGTCGCGCAGCGCCTTGATCGCGGCCTCGACGATATGCTGCGGCGTCTTGAAGTCGGGCTGGCCGATGCCGAGATTGACGATGTCGCGGCCCTGATGGGCAAGTGCTGTGGCGCGTGCGAGCACCGCGAACGCATTTTCCTCGCCGAGGCGATCGAAGGCCGAAATCGTGTGGAGCACTTTTCCCGTCCGTGTGGTTCTTTCAGCGAGCGTGCGTTTTTGTGAGCGTCCGCCCGCAAAAGTCAAACGGATTGGAGTTTTCGGTGTCGGAAAATCTCAAGAATTGGCAACCGCGCCCGCGGCCGGAACGCAAGGTGCTGGAGGGCCGTACTGTCAGGCTGGAGCCGCTCAACGCCGAAAAGCACGGCGACGGCCTATTCGAGGCCTCGTCGGTGGCCGATGCCGGCGGCCGCTTCGCCTGGCTGTTCGACGACCCGCCGCAGACCCGCGCCGCCTTCCAGCCATGGCTGGACAAGGCCGAAGCCAGCGACGACCCGCTGTTCTTCACGGTCATCGACAAGGCCAGCGGCAAGGTCGCCGGGCGCCAGACGCTGATGCGCATCGACGCGGCCTACGGCGTCATCGAGATCGGCAACATCTATTGGGGCCCGCTGATCTCGCGAAAGCCGGCGGCGACGGAAGCGCAGTTCCTGTTCATGAAGTATGTCTTCGACGAGCTCGGCTACCGCCGCTACGAATGGAAATGCAACAACCGCAACGAGCCGTCGAAGCGCGCAGCGGAACGTTTCGGCTTCAAGTTCGAGGGCATTTTCCGTCAGCATCTTGTGGTCAAGGGCGAAAACCGCGATACCGCGTGGTATTCGATCATCGACAAGGAATGGCCTGACCTGCGCAGAGCCTATGAGGCGTGGCTCGATCCGGCTAATTTCGACAGCGATGGCCAGCAGAGGCGGCGGCTTGAGGATTTTCGCGCTGAGTTCGGCGCCTGACCATGATCCCGAAAAGTGGAGGCCGGTTTTCGGATAAGATCATGGTCAAACAAGAAGACAGAGCCTCCATCCCGGTTCTGCCGAGATGGATCAGGCTCTAGCAGGGGCTCATAGGATGGCGCATACCCCCGACCACGCCGCGCAGGGCAACGACCACAGTCACGGTGCCGGGCATGTGCACGGCTCGACCGACAAGAAGCGCGTGCTGATCGCTGCCTGCCTGACCGCCAGCTTCATGGTTGCGGAGACGCTGGGCGCCATCTTCACCGGCTCACTGGCGCTGCTGGCGGATGCCGGCCATATGCTTGCCGATTGCGTCGCGCTCGGCCTTGCCTGGTATGCCTTTCATCTTGCGAGCCGGCCGGCGACCGTGCGCCTCACCTACGGTTTCGGCCGGGTCAAGACGCTGGTTGCCTACACCAACGGCATCGCCATCTTCGCCATCGCGCTGTGGATCGTCTACGAGGCCTGCGGCCGCTTGCAAGCGCCGGCTCCGGTGCTCGGCGGGCCGATGCTGGTCGTGGCGATCGCCGGCCTGCTGGTCAATCTCGGCTCGTTTTACGTGCTGCATGGCGGCGACCGCGGCAGCCTGAACATGCGCGGCGCCATCCTGCATGTGCTCGGCGACCTGCTCGGCTCGGCGGCGGCGATCATCGCGGCGCTGGTGATCCTGGCGACGGGCTGGACGCCCATCGATCCGATCCTGTCCGTTCTTGTCGCGCTGCTGATCCTGTCCACGGCCTGGTCGCTGATGCGCGAAGCCGCCCACGTCCTGCTCGAGGGCGTGCCTGCAAGTCTCGACCGCGACCTGATCGCGAGGGACATCGAAGGCTCGGTCAAGGGCGTGCGCGAGGTGCATCACATGCATGTCTGGTCGCTCGACGGCTCCAGCAACATGGCGACGTTACATGCCTGCCTCAATGACGGCGTCGACGCGCATATGGCGGTCAGCGCGATCAAGAAGCGGCTTGCGGCGGAACATGGCATAGCCCATGCCACCGTCGAACCGGAATTCGGCCACTGCGCCGATAGCCATGAGCATGATGACGAGCACGGGCATGCGCATGACACGGCACCGCACCGCGGCCATTATCACTGACTTCGGGAGTTCCTGGCATTGGCAACGAGCGACATGAACTCCCGCCATCCTGGCGCCGCGTGATGGACCGCGACACCCGCAATGCGGCGATCGGCGCCGCCTGGGTTTTGCTGCTGTTCGGCATCGCAGCCTATTATCTTCCAACCGTGATGGTGGCAGTCGGCAAGGTCTCGACGGTGCTTGCCGGCGTCGTCGCGGCGATGTTCATGGTGGCAATCTTCGTCGTGTTCTGGCTGCGTAGCCGCAGCCAGCGCAAAAAAGGAAAATGACATGCGCATTCTGATTACCGGCGCGGCAGGCATGGTCGGCCGCAAACTCATTGCCAGGCTGGCCAAGGACGGGACGCTTGGCGGCCGCAAGATCGCCGCGCTCGACCTTCACGACATCGTGCCGCCGCAGGCGCCCGCCCTCGAAGGCGTCAGCATCAGCGTCCACACCGGCGACCTTGCCGCGCCGGGCGCGACGGCAAATCTGGTCGCACCGCGGCCCGACGTGATCTTCCATCTCGCCGGCGTGGTGTCGGGTGAGGCGGAGGCCAATTTCGATCTCGGCTACCGCGTCAATCTCGACGGCACAAGGGCGCTGTTCGATGCCGTCCGGCTGGCGGCATTTGCGCCGCGCCTCGTCTTCACCTCGTCGATCGCCGTGTTCGGCGCGCCGTTTCCCGAAATCATTCCGGACGAGTTCCACCCGACGCCGCTGACCTCATACGGCACGCAGAAGCTGATCGGCGAGGCGCTGCTTGCCGACTTTACGCGCCGAGGTTTCTTCGACGGCATCGGCATCAGGCTGCCTACCATCTGCGTCAGGCCGGGAAAGCCGAACAAGGCGGCTTCAGGTTTCTTCTCCGGCATCATCCGCGAGCCGCTGAGCGGCCATGAAGCGATCCTGCCGGTGCCGCGCTCGGTCGTCCACACACATGCCAGCCCGCGTTCGGCGGTGAATTTTTTGATCCATGCGGCTGAAATTGACGGCGCTGCAGTCGGGCCGCGCCGCAACCTGACGATGCCGGGCGTCGCGGTCACTGTCGGCGAGCAGATCGAAGCGCTGGAACGCGTCGCCGGCGCCAAGGCGGCAAAACTGATCCGTGACGAGCCCGACGAGACGATCTGGGCGATCGTCAAGGGCTGGCCGACACGCTTCGAGTCGCGGCGCTCGAGAGAGCTTGGCTTTGCCGCCGAAACAAGCTTCGACGACATCATCCGCGTCCATATCGAGGACGAGTTGGAGGGCAAGATACCTAGCTAAATCGCCCCGATCGGACGCAATGAGGTCAGGCGCCGGTGAGGCTGGCCGAGAGCAGCAGCAGTCCGAACAGGAAGACGAAGGCGGCGCCGCCGATCTCGACGAAGGAATGGATGCGGTTGCCCATGCGGCCGTCGCCGGCGAAATACACCGCCCAGTTCTTGGCGGTCACCGCAAGCGTCGCCAGGGCCGAAACGGTGATTGCGGTGCCGAGCGCCATCGCCAGCACCGACAGGATGCCGCCGAACCACAGGCCGTTGAGCAACGCAAAGCTCAGCACGATCAGCGCGCCGGAACAGGGCCGGATACCGACGGCAGCCACCGCCGACCAGGCCGTGCGCCAATCGAAACGATCGCCGGAAAGCAGCGCCGGGTCGGGCGCGTGCGAATGCCCGCAGGTCTCGCAGACCTCGCCCGCCGCATGGCTGTGGTGATCGTGCGCGGCATGGTGGTGGTCGTAGGGGCCGTGGTCATGATGGTCATGCGCATGGCCGTCATGCTCACGAAGCGCGTGGGAATGTGCCGCATGGGAATGCGCGGAATGTGGTTGGCCTCCATGTGAATGGCCGGCGTGGGCAGCCGAGAGGCTGTAGCCCGGATTTGCGCCGAACTGGCGAAGGATTGCCGGGCCGGCCTTGCGCCACAGCAGCCAGGCGCCGAACAGAGTGACGAAGATATAGCTCATGATTTCGAGGAACCATGCGGCGTCGGTCATCGAGACAGCGGTGCCGCGCAGCGCGAAATAGGCCACCAGCATAACCACGATCGCGGTCAGCGCCTGCAGCAGGGCCGAGACGAAGGACAGCATGATGCCGCGCCGGAGCGCCACTTCGTTAGCCACCATGTAGGACGAGATCACCGCCTTGCCGTGACCGGGGCCGGCGGCGTGGAAAATGCCATATGCAAAGGACAGGCCGATGAGCAGCCACAGCTTGCTGCCGTCCTGGCGCATCGCCTTCATCGCGCTGGCAAGCGCATGATAGAATTCCTGCTGGCGCAGATTGATCCACATCAGGATGTGCGCGAACGGGCCGGTTGTGGTTGGAGCCATGCCGTCATTGGTGCCGATGCCGAGCGAGCTCTGGGCGGAGGCGGAGCCGAGAAAGTGCATCATCACAAAGGCGACGGCCAGAAGACCGAATGCCAGACGCAGGGACGGTTTGGTCACTGGATCTATCCTTCCGGCTGACAGGTCAGTTCAAGCTTGGTGGCAAAGATCTTGCTCATGTCGGTGCCCGTCGGATCGTTGAAGAAGGCCTCGGTCAGGGTCTTCTGGTTCTGGGCGATCGCCTCGTCCGGGTTCGGGCGGACAACCTTGCTGGTGCAGGTCGGCGGCAAGCCGTCGACCTGCAGATTGGCATCCTCGGTGAAATCGATCGCGGTGTAGAAGGTCGGGTCGTAGACGCCGATATCTATCTTGCCGCTAAGTTTGATCGGCGTCTTCGGTTCGGATTCGAACAGGATGATCAACTGGTCATTGTCGAAATTGGCCATCAAATGCGGCGGCGGGGTCATTGCCACGTCCTTGCCGTCGACGGTGACGAGCTGGAAATAGTTGAATTCGGCAAGCGAGGCATGGACGGTGTCGGCAACATCCTTCAACTCCTTGTCGTCGAGCTTCAGGTCGGAATTCTTATCGAACTCCATCATCACCGTGCTCGAAAACAAATCGTCGAAGCGCCAGACATGGCGCAATGCCTTCACAGTTTGGTGATCCGGGCTAAGGACCACTTCGAGGCGGGCCTCGGCAAAGACGTGGGGATGCACCGCAGCCGGTCCGACGGCGGCAAGCGTCGCGGCCAAGGCCGAAGCCAGCATGATTGCTTGCTGTTTCAGGTGCATTCTCGGTCGCGATTCAATCGGCTTCGGTGAATTGCCGACAGTTACCAGAAAGCCGGCGAAAATGGGACCGCAATGCGGCTGAAAGCTCATGCGTTGTCCAGCGTCTTGAACCACTGCACCAGGAAATCGACGAAAACGCGAACTTTTGCAGGCAGATAGCGCCGGTGCGGATAGACGGCGAAGATGCCGCCGCCGGGCAGGATGCGGTCATCCAGCACAGTCACCAGCCGGCCGCTTTCGATATCGGGCGCGGCGATGAAGTCCGGCAGGATGGAAAACCCCAATCCGGCCAGGGCGGCGGCCCTCGCCGTCATCGGACTGTTGACCTCGATCGGACCGGAGACCGAAACGCTCACCGTGTCGCCGCTGTCGCCCTTGAACGGCCAGTTGCTGAGCCAGCGGCCGTTGGTATCGATGATACAAGGCACGCGGGTAAGGTCTTGCGGCCGCACCGGCAGCCCGTGTTCGGCGATCAGTTCGGGAGACGCGCAGAGCCGTACCGAAAACGGCGCCAGGCGCCTGGCGATCAGCGAGGAGTTTTCCAGCCGCGAAATGCGCACCGCCAGATCGAAACCCTCTTCGACCAGATCGACGAAACGGTCGTCGAGCTGAATGTCGAGTATGATGTCGGGATGCTGTTTGGCGAAGTCGATCAGCGATTGGCCTATCGGCGCGTCGGCAAAAGTGCGCGGTGCCGAAAGCTTGATCCTGCCACGCACATCACCGGAGGATTCACGCACCGCATCGGCCAGGCTGTCGACCTCGCGCACGATTTCCGAGGCGCGCCGGTAATAGGTGTGGCCGGCCTCGGTCAGGGAGAACTGCCTGGTGGTGCGGTTGAGCAGCAGCGCGCCGAGTTCGTCCTCCAGCTCGCGCACATATTTCGACAGCAGCGCCTTGGAGCGGCCGATCTTGCGGGCCGCCGCCGAAAAGCCCTCGGCCTCGACCACGTCGATGAAGGCGCGCATGCGGGTCAGCGTATCCATGTCATGCGCCCTCTTGATGGCTTGAAGGGATGCGGGTGGCAAGCGCAATCAACTGCCGGTCGCTGTTCTTCGGGCCGAGCAGCGAAACCCCGAACGGCGCCCCGTCGACGTTGCCGAGCGGCAGCGTGATCTGCGGAAAACCGGACAGGCCGGAAAGACACAGCAGTCTCAGCGCGCGCTCGCGATAGGTCTGCAAATCGTCGAATGACGCGGCCTTGAGCGGCGCGGCACCCGGAGCGGTCGGAAGCACAAGAACGCCGTCATCGCCAAGCAGGTCGGCAAGTTCGATGCGAAACGAAACGCGACGTTCCGTTTCACGTTGCGCGGTTGCCGCGTCGACGGTCGCGCCGTGCTCGAAACGCTCCTTGACACCGGGTCCCAGCATGCGGTCGCCGCCGGCGATCCAGGCGCCGTGATTTTGCCAGGCTTCATAGCCTTGCAGCTTGCGAAAGCACCAATAGAGATCGTCGGTCGAATGCGACAGCGGGCCAACACTGCGCGGCGCGCCCAGCACCGAAGCGACACTGCCGACCATGGCGCGATATTCGTCGGCCTCGTGCGGGCCGAGCACGAGGCCGTCCAGCGCAGCGAGGGCGACGGGGCGTCTCAGGTCGTGGGAGTGCGGACCGTCGCCGAGCAGCACCGTGCCGACCTTTTCGTAGATGACGATGTCGCTGGCGAACCAGCCGAACGTGTCCAGCGAAGGCGCCAGCGGCATGGCGCCATCGAGCGGAATGCGACCGTGCGTCGTCCTGAGGCCAACCAGGCCGCAGAAGCTTGCCGGCGCACGGATCGAGCCGCCGGTGTCGGACCCGGTGGCGATGTCGGCAAGCCCGCCGGCAACCGCCGCGGCAGAACCTGAGGATGAGCCGCCGGTGACGCGGTCGGGTGCCGCCGGATTGACCGGCGACGGGAAATGCTCGTTCAGCCCGAGCAGGGAAAATGCGAGTTCGTCGGTCTGCGTCTTGCCGACGAAGCGCGCACCCGAATCAAGCAGCGCCTGGACTGCCGGCGCGGTCGCCGTGGCAGGCGGAGCCTCCCGGTATTTCTGCGGATTGCCGCAGCCGGTGCGGTAGCCGGCGACGTCGAAGATGTCCTTGACGGCAAGCCGCAAGCCGGCAAGCGGGCCGGATTTCGCATTGGCTACAGGGGTTTGATCAAGGTCGAGAAAAGCGTTCAGCGGGCCGCGAGTGCCTGTCATGCGTTCAATATCCGGATGTGCTTGCCGCAGCATTTCTCTTCTGGTTACCGCAGCATTGTTCGATGCCGCAAATTTTACAACCTGCCATACGATTTTTATTGATTGTGAAATCTTTCGATCTTATATCGCGCTTGCCCAAAGTCGCACGTGCCTGTGGGTGTCCGCCGATCCTCGAATGGTGAGGGCAATCGGTAAGGTAACTGGAGCCAACCCCTCCAGTCGGTTTAGCGGCCAACCGCCAACCGAGGACACCTTGAAGCAACGACGGTGCGGGCCTTTCTGGTGTTCTGCCGGTCGTCCAAAGACCGGGGTTACTGAAGAGGCACACCTTCATTGCCGGCAGTGCGGACGGGTCTCCCATCCAAGCCAAGGCAGACAAAGCGAACCGAGGCCGGGCAAGGCCAAGGTTCACCGCCGCGAGACGGCGCTTCATGGTTCCGGGGTCTCCACCGGCTGGTTCCATGGATTTGACGTCCCGCCTTTGTTTGACCAGCGAGTTCGCGAGGCCGAGAGCCCGCGTCCGCAAGCCTTTGTGCGCGCCGAAAGGCGCTGATGGAGAGACCCGATGGCTACCCAGCGCATCCTTGACTTTCTCGCCACCCGACGTCCGAACGGCCCGTGCCTCGTCGTCGACCTCGATGTCGTGCGCGACAATTTCCGCGCCTTCGAGAAGGCGCTTCCCGATTCCAAGATCTACTATGCGGTGAAAGCAAATCCGGCGCCGGAAATCCTGCGCCTGCTTGCTGCGATGGGCTCGTCCTTCGACACCGCTTCCGTTGCCGAAGTCGAGATGGCGATGGACGCCGGTGCGCCGGCGGACCGCATCTCCTTCGGCAACACCATCAAGAAGGAGCGCGACATCCAGCGCGCGTACCAGCTCGGCATCAAGCTGTTTGCGGTGGACTGCGTCGAGGAGGTCGAGAAGATCGCCCGCGTCGCTCCCGGCGCCCGCGTGTTCTGCCGCGTCCTGACCGACGGTGAGGGCGCCGAATGGCCGCTGTCGCGCAAGTTCGGCTGTGTGCCGGCGATGGCGGTCGACGTGCTGCGCCATGCCAGGGCACTCGGTCTCGACGCTTATGGCGTGTCGTTCCATGTCGGCTCGCAGCAGACCGACCTGACCGCCTGGGACCGCGCGCTGGGCGATGCCAAAAAGGTGTTCGCGACGCTCGCCGAAGAAGGCATCGTGTTGAAGATGGTCAATATGGGCGGCGGCTTTCCGACCCGCTATCTCAGGGATGTGCCGGTTGCGCAGGCCTATGGCCAGGCGATCTTCTCGGCGCTCAGGAAGCATTTCGGCAACGCCATTCCCGAGACGATCATCGAGCCGGGCCGTGGCATGGTCGGCAATGCCGGTGTCATCAAGTCGGAGGTCGTGCTGATCTCGAAGAAGGCCGACAACGACAATGTGCGCTGGGTGTTTCTCGACATCGGCAAGTTCGGCGGTCTCGCCGAGACCATGGACGAGGCGATCCGCTACCCGATCGTCACCGCGCATGACGGCAGCGAGACCGCGCCTTGCGTGCTCGCCGGCCCGACCTGCGATTCGGCCGACGTGATGTACGAGAAGACGCCGTATCCGCTGCCCTTGTCGCTGACCATCGGCGACGAGGTGCTGATCGAGGGCACCGGCGCTTACACCACGACCTACGCCTCGGTCGCCTTCAACGGCTTCGAGCCTCTCCGATCCTACGTGATCTGAAGGCTTCGGCCTTCAGATCACCCGAGGTGGGCGCCTGTCGCCCGCCCGGGCTCGCCTGTGGAACAATCCGCTCGTGAAGGATCGCGGAAATGGACGTTTTGAATTTCATTGTTGAAGGTGCCGCGGGAATCTCCCCCCTTGAGGGGGAGATGGCCACGAAGTGGCCAGAGGGGGTCGTCTCAGCTGCCGCGACCTCCCTTGGGCAAGGTGGCGTTGGCGCTTCGCGCGCGGCGACCCCCTCTGTCGCCTTTGGCGACATCTCCCCCTCGACGGGGGAGAGTGCCGGCGCTTTTGTCATCACCGCCGAAACCGCCGCCGACGCTGGCGCGCGCGAGGCTTTGCTCGATCGCGCCATGGGACCGAAGCGCCGGAAGAAGTCGTCGGAAAAGCTGCGGCGCGGCCGCCGGCCTTCGGAGGGCCTGGCCTTTGTCGCGCGCGATGCGTCGGGCAGTGTTGCTGGCACCGTGCGGCTGTGGGACGTGGTGCTGGGCGAGGGCGGCAAGGCAGCGCTGCTGCTCGGCCCGCTTGCGGTCGACCCGGCGCTGAAAAATGCCGGCATCGGCTCGGCGCTGATGCGCCACGCGGTCACTGAGGCCGAGCGGCTTGGCCATGCGGCGATCCTGCTGGTCGGCGACGCGCGCTATTACGAGCGCTTCGACTTTTCGGCCGCAAAGACCGGCTCGCTGGCAATGCCGGGGCCTTACGAGCGGCACCGCCTGCTGGCGCGGGAACTGGTTGTCGGCGCGCTCGACGGCGCGCAAGGCACGCTGAAAGCGGCCGGGCGCAAACTGAAGGCGCCGAGACTGCCGCTCGCCGCCTGATGCTTTGAATCAAGCCGCCGCCGTCGCGCGGCGGCTTGTCTGGCCCTAACTGGATCAGCCAATCAACTGGCTGAGCGCCATGGCGACGCTCATGTCGCCTTCGACCTTTATCTTGCCGGACATGAAGGCCATGGTCGGGTTGAGATCGCCTGATATCAACGAGTCCAGATCGTCGAGCGACAGCTTTATCGTGCAATCGGCCGGCGCATCGGTGGTCGAGACATCGGCGCCGTCGATGACGATGACGCCGTCGCTGCCGGTGTCGAATTTCACGGAGCGATCGAACCCGGCGCTCGCCACGCGCGACCTGATGTTGTCGGCAATCTCCTGAACGCTCATGGCTGTTCTCCTCGTCTGGTTGCGTTTGTCGCGCCTCGACGCTTCGACTTGGGGCGCTTCGATCTGGGGCGCTTCGACCTGCCGAAGCCGCTTGCCTGGTTTTACAGCCACGGCCGCCGGCGCATATAGCTTCGGGTTGACGTTTACGTCAACGCAGTTCCCCGAGCAGAAGATGGGCTTTATCGCCGCAGCATCACGTCAGGATGACACCTTGCCGGCCGGCATTGTTGCCATGCGGCGACGCCGGGCGTATCAGGCACCCCACGAATATCGGCGAGCCGCCCCGGTGCTTTCCAGAAACGAACCGCCCAGAAACGAACCGCAAGTCTATGCCCGCCGGCTGCGCGCGGTGCTGATCCGATCGATCCCGCTGCTCGAGGCGCGCGGCATCGCCGTCGTCATTCTGGCGGCTTTGGTCGGGGTGATGGCGGGCGCACTGGTCACCGGCATGAGCGAACTGGTGCAGGTGCTGCACGGGCTTATGTTCGGCGTTCAGCCCGGCGGTCGGCTTTCGGCGATGTTTTCGCTGCAAAGACCGGAGCAAGCGCTGATACCGGCGATCGGCGGCGGACTGCTCGGGCTGACGGTGATCTGGCTGAGAAAGCGGAAGTTCCGCACGCCGGTCGATCCGATCGAAGCCAACGCACTTTACGGCGGCCGCATGTCGCTGACCGACACTTTTATCATCGCCGGGCAGACGATGATCTCGAGCGGCTTCGGCGCTTCGGTCGGGCTCGAGGCCGGCTATACGCAGGTAGGTTCGGGCCTGGCGTCGCGGCTGGCGCGCTTCTTCAGGCTACGCCGCAACGACGTCCGCATCCTCGTCGGCTGCGGTGCCGCCGGCGCGATCGCCGCCGCCTTCGACGCGCCGCTGACCGGCGCCTTCTACGGTTTCGAACTGGTCATCGGCATCTACTCGGTCGCCAATGTCGCGCCGGTGATGGCTGCCGCGATCTCGGCCTCGCTGACCGCCGAAATGTTCGGCGGCGTGCCGTTTCCGCTGGAGCTCGCCGGTCTGCCGGCGCTCACAGTCAGCCAGTATTTGCCGTTCATGCTACTCGGGCTTCTGGGCGGCGGTGCTTCCATCGCCATCATGCATCTGGTGAACCTGATCGAGCGCATCTTTGCCCGGCTGTCGATCGACGCCTCGCTGCGCCCCGCCATCGGCGGCGTGATGGTCGGGCTGCTGGGGCTGGTCACGCCGCAGGTCCTGTCCAGCGGCCATGGCGCGCTGCACCGCGAATTCGCGATGAATTACGGGCTTGCCGCGGTGGCAAGCGTCTTCGTGCTGAAGCTGGCGGCGTCGGCGATCTCGCTTGGCTCCGGCTTCCGTGGCGGCCTGTTCTTTGCCTCGCTGTTCCTCGGCGCGCTGCTCGGCAAGATGTTTGCCGGGGCGATGGCATTCGTCTCGCCGGCGACCGGCATCGACCCGGCCGTCGCCGCCGTGGTCGGCATGACCTCGCTCGCCGTCGGCGTCGTCGGCGGCCCGTTGACGATGACCTTCCTGGCGCTGGAATCGACCCGCGACCTGACGCTGACCGGCGTGGTGCTGGCCGCCTCGCTGATGGCGGCGATCCTGGTGCGCGAGACCTTCGGCTATTCCTTCTCGACATGGCGCTTTCACCTGCGCGGCGAGACCATCCGCAGCGCGCATGACGTCGGCTGGATGCGCAGCCTGACGGTCGGCTCGATGATGCGAAAGGATGTCCGCACCATCGACGCCTCGACGACGCTTGCACAATTCCGGAAGCAGGTGCCGCTCGGTGCCTCGCAGCGCGTCATCGCGGTCGACGCCGACCTGCACTATGTCGGCGTGCTGATCGTCGCCGAATTGCACAGCCATTTGTCGGATGACGAGATGCCGGTTAAGTCCTTCGCCAAATTCAGGGATGCGGTGCTGGTGCCGAGCATGAACGTGCAGTCGGCCGCCGAGACCTTCCAACGCGCCGGCGCCGAGGAATTGGCGGTGGTCGAGGATTTCACCGACCGCAAGGTGGTCGGGCTGTTGACCGAAGGCCACCTGATGCGGCGCTATGCCGAGGAACTCGACAAGGCGCGGCGCGATCTGTCGGGGGAGGGATAGGGCGGGGAGAGCAAACGTCTGGATACGAGCCCGACGTTGACCTTCGCAGACGGAATCCTGAATGGCTGCTTTGCGCCTCATCTCGGACCTTGAGCCAGCGTCGCTGTGCGCTCGGAAACGGACTCTCCGCGATCCAGGATCGGCAACTGGATGGACCAGCAAGCCGACGAGGAAGCGCGCCGAGCCGCAGACGCGCTCGGCCGAAATGTCTAGACCTGGTCTGAGGGGTCGGTCCGGTCCTAGCCAATTTCCGCCTGCCGCGCTTCAGGCTGTTGCAAGACATTCAAATTTGAGCTTCCGCACTCATCCTTTGTCGAGAGTATCTCCGTAAGTTTTAGCCGTTCTGAATCGCCTTCGGCGACGAAGACGAGGAAATAGGAGAACGCAATGGCTCGCAATCACGTTGAACGTCTTGGAGAGTTCAGGGAAATCCTAGTCGCGACTCGACGCGAAGGAGTCCGTAACGTGCACCATACTCGCGACGCAATGCGGGCAAGTGGCTTTCAGATCGGCGACAGCGACGGCTCCAGCTACGGAGCCGAGCTGAAGGTGCTCCAGGAGGAAATTGAGGCAGTCGATCGCGCCATCGAAGACGAGAAGCGGTTGGCCTTGGGCATCGAGAGCGCGGCTCAATCCCGCCGACCGACTAAACCGAGAATCGTGAAGGGCACATAGGGTCAGGTACGGCCCCCTGGTGCCCGTCGGGTCGAGCGCCTTCGGTGTCGGGCTCGCCGCCGCCTTGATGCGGCGCTCAAGCAGACGGTCCGCTTTCGGCGGACCGAAGCAACGCAGCATTTTCCACTTTGAGGCTAAATAATTCTCAACTATGGTTCCGCCAGGCTTTAGGCATGGGGGAATATTGCCGATGGTTTTATCACGCAGGGGTGTCGTGCTCGGCGGCCTGGCGCTGGTCGCGGTGGGTGCAACCAGCAATATTGCTCGAGCCGTGGCGGCAAAATCCTTTTTCGCCGGTACCGCCAGCGACAACAATTTTGTCTATCGCAAGACCAACTTCGCCAAGATCGACAAGAGATGGCATCGCCAGATCGTCAAGTATTTCAGCAGCGAGCCGGTCGGCACAGTCGTGGTCGATACCCGCCACCACTTCCTCTACGTCATCATGGAAAACAAGACCGCCATCCGCTACGGCGTCGGCGTAGGCAAGGACGGCTTCAAATGGTACGGCCGCGCGACGATCGACCGCCGCGCGCTGTGGCCGGACTGGGTCCCGCCCCCCGAAATGCGTAAGCGCAGGCCGGAGCTACCCCCCATGATCGCAGGCGGCGCGTTCAACAATCCGCTCGGGCCGCGCGCGCTCTATCTGCACCGCGACGGCGCCGACACCGGCTACCGCCTGCATGGCACGCTTGAGCCATGGAGCATCGGCACCGACGCTTCCAGCGGCTGCATCCGCATGTTCCCGGAAGACATCATCGACCTCTACCAGCGCTGCCCGCTCGGCACCGCGGTGCAGGTCCTCCCGCACATCGCCGACCAGGCGCCCGCTTCCACCACTGTCGAATGATTGGCGCCTCATGAACCGCATGATTGAAAACACGCGCCGGCTGCTCGCCGCCGGCCTGCTGGTGTCGGTCGCATCCTGCTCGACCAGCAACACGCTGGCCCCTCCCACGCCCGACGTCACAAACACGGAGATTGCCGGCTTCCAGAACGTGCAGCCGGGCAGCGAGGAGGATTTTATCCTCAATGTCGGCCGCCGCACCTATTTCACGCAAGGTTCGGCCGCGCTCGATTCTGTCGCCAAGGCCACCCTCGACACCCAGATCGCCTGGTTAACAAAGCATCCGCGCTGGCTGCTCAAGCTGCAGGGTTTCGCCGACGATCCCGGCGCAAGTGAAACGGCGCTGTCGCAGAAGCGCGCCGATGCGGTGATGGACTACCTCGCGGCCGGCGGCATAGACCGCAACCGCATGTGGGCCAAGGGCTACGGCAAGGACAGGCTCGTCCGTGAGTGCCCCGACACCGCCTGCAGGTCGCAGAACCGCCGCGTTGTGTCTAATTTGCGCGATGTGAGGGACGAGTCGTAGGGGGCTGCTGTTCTGCTTGTCACCAAATCAGAGTCTCGCACCCGACGGCGGCAGGGGCTGCTTGGCGTCTATCTCGGTCATTAAGTCAGCTGTGCCACTGCCTTAAAGCGGACGTTACCGACCACCGCGCTGGAGGTCGCGGGTGCGCCAATTGCCGACTTTCCTGGCGCTTCTCCAAAGCCGTCGTTTCGCGCTATGGCCTGTTTCGACCCTTTGCGGAAGCTCGTTCGCCCTCGGCCGGATTCACGTCCATGACCCCGAAGACGACCTTTGGCGCCTCTATGGCGGCCGAACCTCCTTTGCGCGGCTCATCGAGAACCACCGGCTCACCGGCACGAAGGGCCTGCATCATTAATTTCGACTTCATACCCATCAGGCGCTGGCGAAGAGTGGCATCCCTTTCGAATACTCTAGCCTTGCTTCGCGACTCACCCGGAATCAAGCACCCTTAGGCGTAACAGCAGCGCGATCGCGCCGAGACCGGCGGCGGTGATTCAGGGAGCGTCCGGTCGCCTGGGTCATTCATTGATTCGGATCAATGCGTTTCATGGTTCGGACACTTATTCTACTGGCGTCACTCTGGTTAGATGGAACGTTCGATGATGTTCAAACGTAACGCTATTGGAAGGCCACTTTCTATCCGCGCATTTCTGCCGATCGCGGCTTTGGCCATCGGAGTGGCGACGGCGAGTCCATCCCAAGCCGCAGGGACGGTGGTAAACGTATCGCTTTGGGACAAGGGAGTGGAAACGGCTATGGCGACCGACCTCGGGTTTCCCGCGGCCGGCAAGGATATGTCAAAGGTGACGATGGGCATTGCACTTAGCGTGGACACCGTCAAGGCTGGCGAGATAACGTTCGAGGTTCTCAACTCATCGAAGGACACAATCCACGAAATGATCATCACGCGGCTCAGGGATTTGTCGAGGCTGTTTCCATATAACAGCAGCGAGAGTAGGGTGGACGAGGATAAAATGCCGGATATTCTAGGCGAAGTCTCGGAGCTCGATCCGAATAAGACTGCCGCCCTGCGGCTCGATCTAAAGCCGGGCACGTACCTTCTCTTCTGCAACATTCCAGGTCACTTCACATCCGGGATGTGGACGATCTTCACGGTCAAATAGTCGTTCGTGTATGGTGGGCTTCGTGCACGCCGCACACGCGCTTTGGGATTCGACCGAAATCCGGCGTCATAGCGCTTATTCGAAATTCGGCCTTCCATCACGATTGCCCTCCGCGAAAATCGGCACTCGCAAGTCGACGATGACATTTTCTGTGCCCGCAGGACCCTCGGTGCCCCTACCGGAGTATGGGTTGATTCCCCTAGAATTGGGCCATCTGGTGGTGGTCCCGCTGCCTACTCGTTCCGATTGGCGAATAGAAAACCCACCCGAACTGGTCATTCGACGCTGTCACTGGCCTGATGAGGAGCTGACGCGGGTTTTGCCTCGACTGCATCAGGAGCTGACTTCGGTGAGTCAGGAAAGCATTTCCGCTTCGCCCCGTTATAGGACGTTGCACGGTGAATAGATGTTAACGGCAGCAACCTCCGTCTGGGTCGGGGGTTCTACTTTGACTATTGGCCCCGCGAACCCAAATCGGCATCGGTCGGATCGGTAATGGTTTGTACAAGGACAGCAAGTTGCGGGTCGTCGATCAGCTTCGAACTAAAAAGGGGATCGGGGCGGAACCATCCAATGAGCTGTTCGAATTGATTCAGATCAAAGCAACAAAGTGCCATCTGGGCATTCTTCTTCATCGTCATGCGGAGACAAACTGGACATACACCATGGAGAACCGTTCAAGCGAATGGGAGCCAGGCAGGTAAACCAGAATGCCAGTGAAACATGATGAGCGAACCTGCGGCACCACCTAGGCGACTCTGGAGTTAAGCTCAGAGCTGGAAGGTGGGAGCCGCGGGCTCGGTACTCATCGCTCTATGGCGCACCGCCGATGGGCGGTGAAGAGCGGGGAGTGGCCCTGCTGTACATCGAGGGAACCCGAGCGCCTTGCGGCGCGGCTTTCCGAGGAGGAGACAATGATCGCACGAATGCTATTCGGCGCAGATCCTTTCCGCAACATACGCCGCCTCCAAGACGAAGTGAGCCGACAGGAATTCCCGGCGGTGAATGTCTTCGTAAACCAGGACGGCGTCATCATCACCGCCGAACTGCCTGCTGTAAGATCAGAAGACTTGGACATCTTGATTCACAGAGATTCCGTTACGCTCAGCGGAGAGCGGCAAACCGAAACTGAGGAAGCCCGGCGGGGATACCACCGGCGTGAGCGTCGTCGAGGCCGGTTTGTGCGGACTGTGTCATTGCCGTTTGTGGTCGACCCGAACAAGGTTGAAGCGGATCTCGTCAATGGCGTACTGACTCTGGATCTTTCTCGGGCCGAAGAGGACAAGCCCAGGCGCATTCACGTGAAGGCGAGCAAGGAGGCGGGTCATGGCTAAGCCGGAGACCACGAGAGCGGGAACGAAGGGGAGCAGGCAGTCTCAGACCACGCCGACTAGCCAACCGGAGCTGGAGGGCAAGCTGTCCGCGGAGCAGGACGCGGGCGAGCGGACCCATGAGAGGCTGGTCTTCGTGCCATGGGTTGACATCTACGAAACTGAAACGGGCCTCGTCGTCGTTGCGGACCTGCCCGGCGTCAGCCCGGAGGGTTTGGAGGTCACGTTGGAGAAGCGGGTGCTGTCGATCTATGGCCGCGTCGAAGAGGATACGCCCGAGGGCTACAGCCAGGCCTATCGCGAGTATGAGGTCGGCGATTTCGAGCGGCAGTTCACTCTCTCCGGGGATTTCGACATCAATGGAATTGAGGCGAACATGAAGGACGGTGTGCTTCACCTCGCCATTCCGAGAGCTCCGGAGGCAGCGGCAAAGCGGATCGAGGTTAGATCGGTTTCCTGACAGTCGAGGAAGATTGCGCAGACGCCGCGCTCGCCAGCGGCTAGCAGAGGCTACTCCATGACTCGCGCCGGGTTCTCTCGGCAACCGACGTGGGCGTTGAAGGCCAGACGCGGAAAATTGCCGCACGGACGGCAATGCATATTCGCGAGCGCGGGCACCAAGTCGAGCTGCTAGATAGCGCAGCGCTCGCATCCGATTTGAAGCTCGGACACTTCGACGCGTTCGTCATTGCCGCGTCGGTCCACCAGGAGCACCACCAGGAAACCGTCACGAACTTCGTCTTTGCGCATCACGAACTGCTGAACACTAAGCCTTCAGCCCTCATATCCGTCAGTCTGTCGGCGGCGCTGGAAGACCAAAAGACGGAAGCGCAACACTACGTGGATCGCTTCGTCTCCGTGACAGGGTGGCAACCACGCATGACCCTCCTTCTCGGGGGTGCTTTGCGCTTCACCAAGTACGATTACTTTCAGGAGCAGTTCGTCAAATTCGTCGTCATGAAGAGCGGCGATCCGAGCCCCGAGCGCGATCACGAATTCACTGACTGGAACGCACTTGCCAACTTCGCTGATCGATTTGTTGAGATGGCCGGCTAAACAAGAAGGTGCTGGCGTGCCCTTCGAGTCTACTCCGCCTCCTCGTTGCCGGCTCCGTGGAAGAAGGATCGGATTTCCTCCATGTCGACGCTGCCATCTCCGTTCTCGTCGACGGCGTTGAACATGCGTCCGATGAAATTCTGAACCTCGGTCTGCGAAAGCGAACCATCGCCGTCGGCATCCACTATGGCAAACATTATTCGCATCTTTGCGCCATGCATCATTCCGGCGCCCATCCATTGCGGCCTTCCGTCATCGGCCGCCCTTCGGGCAGGCCGTTTCTGTAGTCGCGATGCCAGCGGTCGCCACCTCGACGGTCCGCTCGGGGGCCGCGATCTCCTTGCTGTCTATTCTGAAGCATCTCACTCATCATTTGGCGCATCATTTCGCGCATGGATTCTTGAGTCTGTTCGCTCACTCCGGGCGACTGTTCTGCTCCATGATCCTCTCCCGGTACTACGGGCGCAGGTGTCCCGCTCGTCTGGGCTAGTGCCGGCGAGGCCAACATAGCCAACACCGCGGCAACTGCTGTGGCTTTGCTCGCTCGTGTCATCGTGCTCTCCTTTGGATGTGGATGGTTAGACCGAACGTGTCGGCATCCCAGCCAAACCCGCAGCTCACTTGGTTCCTGGTGAGTTGGCAGATGGGTGCTGCGTCTCGGCCTTGATTGAGCGAAAGCCTGACTGCTTCGGGGCAGGGTTTGCCTTTAAGTTCTCCGAACGGAGGGCAGAGAAGGGTCGAGACTTCAAGCTCCTCATGCAAAACGTCCGCTATCGCCATACCCAGTTGCGAAGCCGCCGGTCGGCTCCCGGCCCCATCAACGACGTTCGAGACCTTGATGCTAGGCGAGGGTGGAGGCAGGTCCCCTATCACCCCCCGGCAAGACGCGGCAGCAGGAAAATCTCCGCCCCTTTCGGCAGTTGCTTCGACCACGTGTCGCGATAGATCGTCCCGTCGATGGCGACGGCGATGCCGCGATCGATGTAGGGCTCGAGGCCGGGATACTGTTCAACCAGCTTCCTGAACAGCTCCCGAATATCCTTTGCCTCGATCTCGACCTTGCTCTTGCCTCCGGCGATCGCGCCGAGCGATCCCCAGAGCGTTACTTCGACCATCAGCGCGAGACCCTCATTGGCGATGGAGCATGATGTTGTCCGAAAACCGCTGCGCACTTTTCGGCATCATGCTTCCCGTTCCGCCTCGAGCGCCGCCAGGATGCGCGGCGGCGACATCGGGATGTGCGTCATGCGCACCCCGACCGCGTTCGACACCGCATTGGCGATCGCCGCCAGCGGCGGCACGATCGAGGTCTCGCCGACGCCGCGCACCCCGTAAGGATGGTTAGGGTTGGGGATCTCGAGGATCTGCGTGTCGATCATCGGCAGGTCCGAGCAGACCGGGATCCGGTAGTCCAGGAAGCCGGGGTTCTGCAGCCGCCCGTCCTTGCCATAGATATACTCCTCGTTGAGCGCCCAGCCGATGCCTTGTGCGGCACCCCCCTGGTACTGCCCCTCGACGTAGGTCGGATGCACCGCCTTGCCGGCATCCTGGACGACGGTGTAGCGCAGCACCCTGGTGGAGCCGGTCTCGGGATCCACCTCGATATCGCAGATATGGGTAGCGAAGGAGACGCCGGCGCCGTCGGCCACGAGCTCGCTGTGGCCGGCTATGGGGCCGCCCGTCTTTCCGGAAGCGGCCGCGATCTCCTTCAGCGACAGCGCTGCAAGGTTGCCGTATTTCTCGCCTTTGGCAATCGCTTGGCCCTTTTCCCAGACCACGTCGTCGACGGGAATGTCCCACATCTGCGCGGCGCGTTCCCGCAACACCTTGATAGCGTTGCGGGCGGCCGAGATCGTCGCCATCGAGGAGGAGAACGTTCCGCGGCTGCCGTCTGTCATGTCGTTGTAGCCGAGGCTGGAGGTATCGGCGACCACCGCCTTGACTTGCTCATAGGGGATACCGAGCTCCTCCGCCGCCACCAGCGACAGCGAGGCGCGCGAGCCGCCCACGTCAACGGTCCCGACGGCGAGCGACACCGAGCCGTCCATGCCGATGTTGAGGTCGGTGCAGGTCTGGCCACCGAAATTGAACCAGAAGCCGCAGGCCATGCCGCGGCCTTGATTCTTGCCGAGCGGCGCCTTCATGTGCGGGTGGTTCTTCACCGCCTCCAGCGTCGGTCCGATGCCGATCGGGCCGTATACCGGGCCGTAGGACGATCGGGTGCCTTCCTGCGCCGCGTTCCTGATCCGGAACTCGACCGGGTCCATGCCGATTTCCTTGGCCAGCTCGTCGACCGCGCTTTCCACCGCAAACGCCGCCATCGGCGCCGACGGCGCGCGATAGGCCGCGGTCTTGGGCCGGTTGACCAGCACTTCGTAGCCGACCGTCTTGACGTTCTCGAGCTTGTAGCAGGCAAAGGCGGTCATGGCGCCGATCTCGGCCCACGTGCCGGCATAGGGGCCGCAGCTATAGCGCAGCGTCGCCTCTGCCGCCGTGATCGTGCCGTCCTTGCGAGCGCCGATCCGAACATCGATCGAGGTGGCGCTGGTCGGGCCGGAGGCGCGGAACACCTCGTCGCGCGTCATCACCAGCTTGACCGGCCGCCCGGCCTTGCGCGACAGCGCCAGCGCCACCGGCTCGGCCCAGACATGGGTCTTGCCGCCGAAACCGCCGCCGATCTCCGACGAGGTGACGCGCAGCTTCGAGGCTTCCATGCCAAGCAGTTGGGCGCAATGCTGGCGGTAGACAAAATGGCCTTGCGTGCAGACCCACAGGTCGGCGGTGCCGTCAGAGCTGACATTGGCCACGCAGGCATGCGGCTCGATGTAACCCTGGTGCGTCTGCTCGGTCTTGAAGGAGCGTTCGACGACGAAATCGGCTTGGCCGAAACCCTGGTGGATGTCGCCATGGCCGAACTGGCTGCGCTTGGTGACATTGGAAGGCTTGACGGGCTTTTGCTCGAGGCCCTCGGTGAAGATGGCGTCATTGACCAGGGGTGCGGAGTGCTTCATCGCCTCGTCGACATCGGTGACATGCGGCAGCACCTCGTAATCGACCTCGATCAGCTTCAGGGCCTGCCTCGCCGTGCGGGCATCGACCGCCGCGACCGCGGCCACGGCATGGCCGTCATAGAGCGCTTTCTTGCGCGCCATGCAGTTGTCGAGGACATCGTACATGGCGGCATCGCCGTCGGTCAGGTCCGGCAGGTCGGCTGCGGTGATTACCGCCTTGACGCCCGGAAGCATCTGCGCCTTCGACGTGTCGATCTTCCTGATCATGGCATGCGCATGGGGGCTTCTGAGAACGCGCCCGACCAGTTGCCCGGCCATGTTGAAGTCGGCGCCGTAGCGTGCGCGGCCCGTCACCTTGTCGACGCCGTCGGGACGGATGGGACGCGTGCCGACCGAGGTGAAACTGCGTCCCGAATAACGCGGATCGAAATTCATCGTCAGGCTCCCTTCATCACGCTTGTTTCATTACGCTGGCGGCGTCCTGGACGGCGCGCACGATCTTGTCATAGCCGGTGCAGCGGCAGAGGTTCCCGGCAAGGCCGAAGCGGATCTCCTCCTCGGTCGGATCGGGGTTCTTCGCCAGAAGGTCCTTCGCCGCGATCAGGAAGCCCGGCGTGCAGATGCCGCATTGAAGTGCGGCGTGCTCGAGGAATTTCTGCTGCAGCGGATGCAGCGTGTCGCCATGCGCCATGCCCTCGATGGTCTGGACGTGCCGGCCCTCGGCCTCGGCGCCGAGCACCAGGCACGAGCACACAAGCCGGTCGTCGAGGATGATGCTGCAGGCGCCGCAGTCGCCGGTGCCGCAGCCTTCCTTGGCGCCCGTCAGCCCCAGGCGATCGCGCAGGACGTCAAGCAGCGTCTCGTCCGGCTGGCAGAGGTACTCGACATTGTCGCCGTTGATTGTCGTTGAGACTGCTACACCAGCCATCATTTGCCTCCTGCGCGTGCATAGGCGGTCGTGGCGGCCCGCTTGGCCAGCACACCCGCGACTTTCCGTCTGAATTCGATGGTGCCGCGCTTGTCGTCGATCGGGCGGCAGGCCCCGGAGCAGACCTTGGCGAGCCTCTGCAGCGTGGCTTCGTCCAGCTTGGAGCCGATGAGAACCTCGGCGGCCTCCTCGACCAGAACCACCGTCGGCGCCACGGCGCCCAGCGCCAGGCGGGCGGATTTTACGCGGCCTTGCTCATCGAGCGTCAGGTTCACGCCGGCGCTTACCACGGCGATGTCCATCTCGGTGCGCGGAATGAAACGAAGATAGGCATCGCCCGAACGCGGCGGACGTTTGTCGAGCAGGATTGCCTCGATGATCTCGCCCTTGGCCAGCGACGTCTTGCCCGGCCCGGTCGGCACCGCTTCCACGGCAATAGTTCGCCTGGTTTCCGGGCCGACGACCACCGCCTTGGCGCCGGCGGCCACCAGCGCCGGCACGCTGTCGGCGGCCGGCGAGGCGTTGCAAAGATTGCCGACGATGGTGCAGCGTCCCTGAACCTGCTTGGAGCCGATCAGCTTGGCCGCTTCGACGACGCCAGGCCATGACTTCTGCAGGGCCGCGTTCTCGCCGAGCACGGCGCAGGGGACCGCGGCACCAATGCTGAAGCCCTCGGCTGTTTCCCTGATTTCACTCAAGCCCTCGATCGCCTTGATGTCGATGATCAGGTCGGGTTCGATGAAGCCGCCTTTCATCCTCACCAAGAGGTCGCTGCCTCCGGCGAGAATGGCGGCCGTGCCGCCTGATCCGGCCAACTGGCCAACGGCATCTTCGATTGAAAGCGGACGTATGTAACGCATCGTCTCCCCTTAGCGGTCGTATCACGGCAACCGATATAAAGCGTCTCTCGACAATGGGCCATCCTGTTCGCGTATTGGCGGATTAGGCCAGGCGCCGCAATTTCATTTACTCGTCCAACTGGGCGCAGCGCTAGCCCCTAATGCTCGATCGGCCCCTTTGGCATCACCAGCGCCGTGCCTGCCGTCGTCGGGCGCTCGATCATGCGGCGGACGCGCGGTGGCTCGTTGCCGCTGTGCAGCGCCCTTATACGCTCGCCGATGACGGCGTCGGCGTTGGTGGCGCGCCTGTTGTGGCGGATATATTCGACCCAGGTCGGCGTGTGGTAGTGCTCGATCCAGATCGAGGGATTTTCGAGGTCGCGCGCCAAGGTCCAGTTGCGGGCGCCGTCGCGGCGGCGAACGCGGCCGCGCTCGGCCATGGTGGCGAGGAATTCCGGCACGTCCTCGTTACGGATGACATATTCGATCATGATGGCGATGGGGCCGCTGCGCGGCTTGAGGTCGAGCGCCAGATGCGGCTCCTGAAAGCGGTTGAGCGGGTCGAGGTTGAGCACAGCCTGCTGCGGCAGCGGCAGCAGCAGGCCGATGGCGCCTCCCGCCAGCATGGCGACGCTGGCCGCCATCAGGGCGACTTCGGCGCCATGCGCGTCGGCAACGACACCCCAGACCCAGCTGCCGAGCGCGATGCCGCCGAAGGTCGCGGTCTGGTAGACCGACAGCACGCGGCCGACCACCCAACGCGGCGTCGACATCTGCACGGTGACGTTGAAGTGCGACAGCGCAGTCACCCAGCAGGCGCCGCCGACCAGCAGGCCGAGCGACGTCTGCCACGCATGATCGCTGACGGCGGCGTTGAAAGCGCAGACGGCGAAACCGGCGAATGCCATGCGCACCATGGTTTCGCTGGACAGCAGCTGCCGCAGCCTGACGCTGGTCAGCGCGCCGCCGACGGCGCCGATGCCGAAGGCGCCGAGCATGATGCCGTAGCTCAAGGCATCGCCCTTGACGACGTCACGCGCGACCAGCGGAAGCAATGCCAGCACCGCGCCGGCGCTGAAGCCGAAAGCCGAGCTCCTGACCAGCACCTTGCCGATATTGGGCGACATGGCGACGTAGCGCAGGCCGGCGCCCATGGCGGCGCCGAGCGTCTCGCGCGGCAAGGTCGATGCCGGCAGTTCCGGCCGCCAGCGGGCCAGCACGACGATGAGACCGACATAGCTCAGCGTGTTGACGGCGAAGGCCGCGGCGGCGCCGGCCGCGGCAACAATGATGCCGCCGATCGCCGGGCCGACGCTGCGCGTCAGGTTGAAGCCCATCGAGTTGAGCGCGATCGCCGCCGGCACCTTGGTGCGAGGCACCATGTCGCCGACCGAAGCCTGCCAGGACGGACTGTTGAGCGCGGTGCCGCTGTCGATCAGGAAGGTGAAGGCAAGCAGCGTCCATGGCGTCATCAGGTCGAGATAGGTGAAGACCGTCAGAAGAGCCGAGACGACGAGCATGAAGATCTGCGCGATCAGCATGATTTTGCGCCGGTTGAAGCTGTCGGCGATGGCGCCGGCCAGCAACGCGAAGAGCATGATCGGCAAGGTGGTAGAGGCCTGGACCAACGCCACCTGGTAGGACGAGGTGGCGATCGTCGTCATCATCCAGGCGGCGCCGACGCCCTGGATGAGGCCACCGAAATTGGAGACGAGGCTGGCGGACCACACCGCCCGGAAGATGCCGTACCGGAACGGCGCCAGCGCCGAGGCGCTTTCGCTGTCCGGTGTGTCGTCGTTCATAAATGCTTTCCCGGGCTCAAATGCGTTTGTTCTTCCGATGAATTCGGCCCCTCAAGCCGAGGATTCAAAAAATAGAACATCACATCGCAAAGGGCGAACGCATTCTCGAGAAAGATCATGGTCCAACAACGAGATAGCGCCGGCCCGACGTAGCGCTTGCCATGCTGACATATGATTTGCGGTCACGGCGGCTCTAGCGGTCCTCGAAGCCGGTCAGCACGCCGACCGCGTTGATGCCGATCTCCTCGACGGCGTAGCCGCCTTCCATGACGAACAGCGTCGGCAGGCCGAGCCTGGCGATGCGGCGTCCGATCCTGGGATAGTCGCCCGTTTTCAGCTTGAACTGGCTGATCGGGTCCTTCTCGAACGTGTCGACGCCGAGTGAAACCACGACGACGTCAGGAGCATAAGCCGAAAGCCTCGTGCAAGCGTCCTCGAGCGAGGCGTTCCACACCTCCCAGCCGGTGCCGAAGGGCATCGGGTAATTGTCGTTGAAGCCTTCGCCGTCGCCCTCGCCGCGTTCGTCGGCATGGCCGAGGAAGAAGGGATATTCGGTCTTCGGATCGCCATGCAGGTTCAGCACCTGCACGTCGCCGCGGCGATAGAAGATCTCCTGGGTGCCGTTGCCGTGGTGATAATCGACGTCGAGGATCGAAACGCGCCCGGCGCCATGGTCGCGAAACCATTGCGCGGCGACGGCGGCGTTGTTGATGAAGCAATAGCCGCCCATGAAGGCTGCCCCGGCATGGTGCCCTGGCGGGCGGCAGAGCGCAAAGGCGGAAGGCTCACCGGCCTTGACCAGGGCGGCGGCGGTCAGCGCGACGTCATAGGACGATTTGATGGCGTCCCACGTGCCCTTGACGAACGTCGCGCCGCCGTCGAAGGAATAGAAACCGAGCAGCGCATCGATGCCTTTCGGTCGCACGTCGCCGCGCAAGCCGCGCGTCGGCCAGGTGAAGGGAATGGCCGAACCGCCGCGGCCCGACGCTTCCCAGAGCGGCCACACGGTCGGCAGGAAATCGATGTAGTCGCCGGCATGCACCTTCCTCGCGGCGGCGAGGTCGTGGATTTCCGGCGGCAGGATCGGACCGAGTTTTTCGCTCTCCACTCGCTCCCTGATGAACTCGGCGCGCGAAGGCTTTTCAAATGCGGGCACGATGGCGCCGGCGATCAATTCGACATTACCGGCATGGCCGGCATGGAGAGGCGAAAAAAAAGTCTTCATGAAATTGTTCCGTGGCGAGACGCGGCGACCCTAGCCGTCCTGCACTGCCTTTCACAAGGCGCTGGGCCAACCAGCCATGGCTTGCTGGCCCGGCAGCCGGTCGTCTAGCCTGCTCCCATCGCAACCGAACCGCGGGTAATCATGAGTTCAAATGCCGACCTGATCGTCACCAATGCCCGCGTGCTGACCATGGACGAAGGCAATCCGACGGCAGAGGCGGTGGCGATAAAGGACGGCAACATCCTGGCGATTGGCGACCGCCGGACCATCGAGGCGCTGAAAGGGCCGGCCACGAAGATCATCGATGCGCAAGGCGGGGCGGTGGTGCCGGGCTTCATCGAAGCGCATATGCATCTTTTCGGCGGCGCGGCCGAACTCGACAATCTGCACCTTCAGGGCGTGCATGGCTTCGAGGCACTGAGCGACGCGATCCGTGCCTACGCGGCGGCACGGCCGAACGCCAAATTGCTGCTTGGGGCCGGCGTCGACTACACCATCCTGTCCAAGGCAGAGCCGGTCACCCGCCATCATCTTGACCGCATCATCGCCGACCGTCCGTTCGCCATGTCGGCTTCCGATCACCACACGATGTGGGCCAACACCAGGGCGCTGGAACTGGCTGGCATCCTGCACGGCAAGCAACTCGGTCCCGGCAACGAGATCGTCATGGGCGCCGACGGCCTCGCGGCCGGCGAATTGCGGGAGGGCGAGGCGTTCGGGCCGATCCTCGAGCTTTCCGGGCAGAATCGTGTACGGCTCGGCCTTGCGACAGGCGGAGAGCCCGAGCCGTACCCCTCCGCTGCCGAAGTCGCGGCCGATCGCGAGCTGATGCATCGCGGGCTGGAATGGTGCGCCCGCCACGGCATCACCTCGATCCACAACATGGACGGCAATCTCTACCAGCTCGAACTGCTTGCCGGACTGGAGCAGCAAGGGCGGCTGCTCTGCCGCACCAAGATACCTTTTCATTTCAAGAACTTCATGACGCTCGATATGCTGGAAAAGGCATCGAGCATGGCCAGCTCCTACCGATCGGAATGGCTGTCGTCCGGCATGGTCAAGATGTTTTACGACGGCGTGCTGGAAGGCTGGACCGCGGTCATGGTCGACGACTATGCCGACCGGCCGGGCTGGCGCGGTGAGCCGCTGTTTACGGCGGAGCATTTCGCCGAGGTGGCGCTGGAGGCCGACCGGCGCGGCCTGCAGATCGCCGTGCATTCGATCGGCGACGGCGCCGTGCGCGCGGTCCTCGACGGTTATGAGGCGGCGCGGCGGAAGAACGGCAGGCGCGACAGCCGGCACCGGGTCGAGCACATCGAGGTCACCACTGCCGCCGACGTGCCGCGCTTCGCCGAACTCGGCGTCATCGCCTCGATGCAGCCGCCGCACCCGCCCGGCGCAATGGACTTCCCGCTGGAGCCGACGCTTTCGCGCATCGGCCGGCAAAGATGGCCGCTCAGCTATGCCTGGCGAACGCTGAAGCAGGCGGGCGCGCATGTCGTCTTCGCTTCCGACTGGCCGGTGTCGCGGGTCGACCCGATGCTGGGCATTCAGGCGGCGGTGCTGCGCAAACCTTGGGCAGAGGACGATCCAGACCAGAGCTTCTCGCTGACCGAGGCGCTTGCCGGCTATACGGTCGAAGGCGCCTATGCCGAATTCATGGAACACCGCAAGGGCCGGCTGAAACCAGGCTATCTGGCCGATCTGGTGGTGCTGTCGGCCGATATCGAAGCAACTGAACCGGGTTTGCTACACAAGGTGCATCCGGTCAGTACCATCTGCGGCGGCAAGATCACTTATCAGGGTTGATGGTGGCGCTGACTATGGCATGGGGCTTGCGTTCTGAACCGAGGTCCAGATGCACGGTTGCCAAGCCGACCGGCATATGCTGACAATCGAATGGGAACTGGATCCGCCAACAAGAGCGGACATGAGAATGGGGTAATGCGTGCCGGATCAACCGGGTAAGAGTGCAATCGAGGTTCGTGGCGTCCGCAAGGTGTTCGGCACCGGGGACGCACAAGTCGCCGCTCTCGACACGGTTTCGGTGTCGATCCGCGAGAACGAGTTCTTCACGCTGCTGGGGCCGTCCGGTTGCGGAAAGACGACGTTGCTGCGGCTGATCGCCGGCTTCGACTTCCCCAGCGAAGGCGAAATCCTGCTGCACGGCGAGGACATCGCGCCGCTGCCGCCGTTCAAGCGGCCGGTCAACACCGTGTTCCAGTCCTATGCGCTGTTCCCGCACATGACGGTGGCCGAGAATATCGGCTTCGGCCTTGAGATGCTGGGCAAGCCGAAAGCCGAAATCAAGGCGCGCGTCGCCGAGATGCTGAGGCTGGTCAAGATGGAGGCGCTGAGTGCCCGCCGCACCAGCCAGATCTCCGGCGGCCAGCAGCAGCGCGTCGCGCTGGCGCGCGCGCTGGCGCCGCAGCCAAAAGTGCTGTTGCTCGACGAGCCGTTGTCGGCGCTCGACTACAAGCTGCGCAAGGAGATGCAGATCGAACTGAAACGGCTGCAGCACCAGACCGGCATCACCTTCATCTTCGTCACCCACGACCAGGAGGAGGCGCTGACCATGTCCGACCGCATCGCGGTGATGTCGGCCGGCAAGATCCTGCAGGTCGGCACGCCCTGGGACATCTATGACAAGCCGGCCGAGCGCTTCGTCGCCGATTTCATCGGCGAAACCAATTTCCTGACCGCAGCTATCACCGGCATCGGCAACGGCAAGGCGCGCGCGACACTTAAATCCGGCGCGACGATTGACGCGACCGTGGCTGAGGGCTTTCAGCCGAAAGCGAATGCCACCCTGGTGGTCAGGCCGGAACACGCAAAGCTGACCGGCGGCAAGGGCGACCTCTCGGGAACCGTCGAAAACATCGTCTATTTCGGCACCGACACGCATATTCATGTCCAACTGGACAGCGGCGAAGCCTTCACCGTGCGCCAGCAGAATACGCGCAGCGCCGGCTGTGGTTTCGAGCGCGGCGACAAGGTCGGCGTCGCGATCGGCAACGACGCCGCGCAAGTGCTGAGGGATTGATGGCGAGCGCGGAGGAAGTCGCCAAGGCGGCCGAACGGCGCGACATCCGCGACCGCTGGCTGCTGTCGGCGCCGGCCCTGCTGATCATCTTCCTGGCAGCGACCGGTCCCTTGCTGATCGTGCTGGTCTATTCGTTCCTGGCGCCCGGCGCTTACGGCGACGTGAAGTGGCAATTCTCGCCGGAGGCCTGGGTATCGGTTTTCATGCAACGCGACATCTTCGACGACACGCTGTCGCTCGCCGCGGCCCATGTCACCATTTTTTGGCGCTCGATCAAGCTTGCCGTCGTGACCACGCTCGCCACCCTGGCGCTTGGTTTTCCGACCGCCTATTTCATGGCAACGCGCAGCGAGAAGACGCGCGATCTCTGGCTGTTCCTGATCACCATACCGTTCTGGACCAACCTGCTGATCCGCACTTTCGCGGTGCTGCAGATCATCCGTAACGAAGGTCTGATCAACACGGTGCTGCTGAAGCTCGGCATCATCTCCGCGCCGATCCAGATACTCTTCACCGACACGGCGATCCTTATCGGCATGGCCTATGTCTATCTGCCGCTGATGGTGCTGCCGATCTATGCCAGCATGGAGAAGCTCGATTTCCGGCTGGTCGAGGCCGGCTACGATCTTTATGCGACACGCTTTCAGGTGCTCAGACGCATCATTTTCCCGCTGGTTAAGCCCGGCGTCATCGCTGGCTCGATCCTCGTCTTCATCCCGGCGCTCGGCGCCTATGTGACGCCCATCTTGCTCGGCGGCGGCAAGACCATGATGCTCTCAAACCTGATCGAGATGCAGTTCGGGCAAGGCCGCAATTGGCCGCTTGGTTCGGCCCTGTCGATCGCCGTCATGATCATCGTCATGGTGGCGCTGCTTGCCTATGTGCGCAATGCCGGTCGGTCGGAGGTGCGTCATGGCTAGAAGCTTCGCAATCAAGCATCAGCCAGGATTCACCGCGATCGCCGCGACCTGCTTCGTCGTGCTCTACCTGCCCATCGTCATACTCGTCGTCTATGCCTTCAATGCCGCGACTTCGACATCCGAATGGGGCGGTTTCTCGCTCAAATGGTTCCAGTCGGCTTGGCAGAATACGCAGGTGATCGACGCCACGCTGCGTTCCTTCCAGATCGGCGCGATCGCGGCAACCCTTGCGACCATCGCCGCGACCATGGCGGCGCTCGCGACAACGCGCACGGCAGCCTATCCGGGCCTGACTTTCAAATATGCGGCGATCAACCAGCCGCTGATGGTGCCGGAGATCGTCACCGGCGTGGCGTTGCTGATCTTCTTTTCGCGCATAAAGATATTCACCGGCTATTCGGGTCTTGGCTATCTAATCGCCGCGCATACGGCGTTCTGCATTCCCTTCGCCTATCTGCCGATCCGGGCGCGGCTGGAGAATATGGACCTGACGCTGGAGCGCGCTGCCGCCGATCTCTACGCGACGCCATGGCGGACGTTCCGTCGCATCACCTTGCCGCTGCTGTGGCCCGGCATTCTGGCCGGACTGATGCTGGCCTTCGTCATCTCGCTCGATGATGTCGTCATCACCGAGTTCGTCAAGTCGGGCGGCCAGGACACCTTGCCAACCTACATGCTCGGCCAGATACGCCGAGGCATAACGCCTGAAATCAACGCGATTTCGACCGTGTTCCTGCTCTTGTCGGTCGGCATCGTGACGTTGTTTTTCTTCATCAGCAGGAAACGGGACTAGGCATGAAAATGGGAGTTAGAACATGAACTGGAAGACAACAGGGACCGCTATCGGGTTGGCGTTGCTCGCCTCGACAAGCGGCGCTTTCGCGGACGGCGTTTTGAACATCTACAATTGGGGCAACTACACCAGCCCCGACGTGATCAAGAAGTTCGAGCAAAAATACAACGTCAAGGTGACCATCACCGACTACGATTCGAACGACACGGCACTGGCCAAGGTCCGCCAGGGCGGCACCGGCTTCGACATCGCGGTACCGTCACAAACCTTCGTGCCGATCTGGATCAAGGAAGGCCTCGTTCAGGAAACCGACCCGGGCAAGATGGAGAACTTCAAGAACGTGGCGCCGGAATGGGCCAATCCCGATTTCGATCCCGGCCGCAAATATTCCGTGCCGTGGGCCTGGGGCACGGTAGGCATCGTGGTGAATACCGATGTCTACAACGGGCCGTCGGACAGTTGGGGCATCATCTTCAACACGCCCGACGAGCTGAAGGGCAAGGTCAACGTCGTGCCGGAAATGAACGACGTCATGTTCGCGGCGACCAAATATGTCGGCGGCGCGCAATGCGCCAGTGACAAGGAAACGCTGAAGAAGGTGCGTGACACGCTGGTTGCCGCGAAGCCGAACTGGATCGCGATGGAATACAATACTATCGAGAAGATGGGCGCCGGCGATTTCAAGGCGACGAGCGACTGGAACGGCTCGGCTCTGCGCCAGCGGCTGGCGAACCCCAAGATCCACTATTTCTATCCCAAGGAAGGTTTTGGTCTCTGGAGCGACAATGTCATGGTCCTGAAGGAAGCCAAGAACGTCGAGAACGCCAAGCTGTTCCAGAACTTCATCATGGATCCGGAAAATGCCGCTGGCCTGTCGGCTTTCCACCGCTATGCCAATGGCATTGCCGGTTCGGACAAGTACATGCCGGCCGACATGAAGGACGCGCCGGAGGTCATTATCCCGGAAGCCGTCAAAGCGCGCGGCGAGCTGCAGACACTGTGTTCCCCGGAGGTGCAGGACATCTACAGCAAGATCTGGACCGAACTGCAGAAGTAACCCGGCCAACCCGGCGGCATTGCCGCCGGGTTTTTCCGGCGATCGGCCCGTGCATGCCATCGCCGCGGCGCTCGCCTAGAACATAAAAAGAATTTGCAAGGAAGCGCCATGGCCGGCAAGACCGCGTTCGAAGCCAGATATGGTTTTGCCCGCAAGGAGGTGCTGCTCGGCAACTGGCGGGAAAGCCCGTTCAGCCGGTGGTCGTTCCAGAATGCCGGCGAGCTGGTGCCGAGCGCTGCCGTGGCGGCGAGGACGGGCAGCAGCGAGGCGCCGGCGCAGGATTTCGGCGGCCTACTTGGTGAAAAGGTCGCGCTTGCAGGCGGCGCGGAGACTGTCGCGGCTTTTCTCAAGCGCTCCGATACCGACGCGCTGACGATCATGAAGGGTGGCAAATTCGTCGGCGACTGGTTCGCGCCGCATATGGAGTTTGGGGCGCGCCACATCGTCTTCTCGATCGGCAAATCGCTGACCGCCATTGTCGCCGGCATATTGGAGAGCGAGGGGGTCTTCGATCCGCAGGCTGCGGTGACCCGCTATCTGCCCGAAGCCGCCGGCTCGGCCTATGGCGATGCCAGTGCGCGGCACGTGCTCGACATGAGTGTCAGCCTCGATTTCGAAGAAGCCTATCTCGATCCGGAAAGCGCCTTCGCCCGCTATCGCCGCGCCATGCTGTGGAATCCGGGCGGCGGCACCGAGAGCCTGGCGACTTTCCTCATGACGCTGCAGGCCCTGGCCGAGCCGCATGGCCAAACGTTCCGCTACCGTTCGCCCAATTCCGACCTGCTCGGCATCCTGCTCGAACGTGCATCAGGCGAGCGCTTCGCCGATCTGATGCGCGAAAAATTATGGGAGCCGCTCGGCGCCGTCAGCGACGCCTCGGTGACGGTCGATATGGAAGGCACGTCGCGTACGGCCGGCGGCATTTCCGTGACGCCGCGCGATCTTGCGCGCGTCGGCGAGATGATGCGGCAAGGCGGCGTGGCCAATTGCCGCCGCGTCGTGCCGGAAGCCTGGGTGCGCGACACGACCGAAACTGGCGGTGACGCCGAGGCCTGGCAACGCGGCACGATGGCGTTCCTGTTTCCGCGTGGCCGTTATCGCAACAAATGGTACCAGACGGGCGCGGCAAGCGGCGCCTTCTGCGGCATCGGCATCCACGGCCAGTGGCTTTACGTCAATCCGAAAGCCGAAATGGTAATCGCAAAGATGTCGTCGCAGCCGCTGCCGGTCGACGATCCGCTCGATCTGGATATGATTTCTTTCTTCGAGGCGCTGAGCCGGATGGTCTGATCCGATCCAAACAGCCGCGCCTTTCCTGTGGACCTCTCGCCGGGTTGAAAATGGCGCAGTTGGCGCAGCAGTGCTCTGCGTCTATGGTCGCTGACCAACGACAGGTACGACATGGCATCCGACATCAAGCGCATCGCAACCATCATAGCCGCCGAGATCGGCGCGCGGCCCGAACAGGCCGCGGCGGCGATCGGCTTGCTCGACGACGGCGCGACCGTGCCGTTCGTGGCGCGCTACCGCAAGGAGGTCACCGGCGGCCTCGACGACACGCAGCTGCGCGACCTTGCCGAGCGTCTCGCCTATCTGCGCGAACTCGACGCGCGCCGCGACACCATCCTTGGTTCGATCCGCGAGCAGGGCAAGCTGACCGAGGAGCTCGAGGCAAAGATCGCTGCGGCCGCTACCAAGGCCGAACTCGAAGACATCTACCTGCCTTACAAGCCGAAGCGCCGGACCAAGGCCGAGATCGCACGCGAGCGCGGGCTCGGGCCTCTGGCTGAAGCTATCCTGGCTGATCGTGCGGCCGTGCCGGCCGAGCTGGCGCTGGCTTACATCAGCAAAGACGTTGCCGACGCCAAGGCGGCGCTCGAGGGCGCGCGCGACATCCTGTCCGAACAGTTCGCCGAGAACGCCGACCTGGTCGGCACATTGCGGACCTACATCAAGGAACGCGCCTTCCTGCGCTCGCGCGTCGTCGACGGCAAGCAGGAGGCCGGCGCGAAATTTTCCGACTATTTCGATCATGTCGAGCGCTGGGCGAGCGTGCCCAGCCATCGCGCGCTGGCCATGCTGCGCGGCCGCAACGAGGAGGTTCTGTCGCTCGACATCGAAGTCGATGCCGATGACGCCTCTCCGGTGAAGCCGGTCGAGCGGATGATCGCCGATGCCTACGCCATCGGCCGCCAGTTGCGGGGAGACCGCTGGCTGATGGAAGTAGCCGGCTGGACCTGGCGCATAAAGCTGTCGCTGCACCTGACGCTCGATCTGATGCGGGATTTGCGCGAGCGGGCCGAGGAGGAGGCGATCCATGTCTTCGCGCGCAATCTGAAGGATTTGTTGCTTGCCGCGCCCGCCGGCTCGCGGCCGACGATGGGGCTCGACCCCGGCATCCGCACCGGGGTCAAGGTGGCGGTGGTGGACGGCACCGGCAAGGTTCTGGCGACGACAACGGTCTATCCGTTCCCGCCGAAGAACGATGTCCGCGGCACGCAGGCCGAACTGGCCAAGCTCATCCGGCTGCACAAGGTCGAGCTGATTTCGATCGGCAACGGCACCGGCAGCCGCGAGACCGAAAGGCTGGTGGCCGACATGCTGGCTGATATGCCTGCCGGGTCCGGGCCGAAGCCGCTCAAGGTGATCGTCAGCGAGGCCGGCGCCTCGGTCTATTCCGCCTCGGCAACGGCGGCGGCGGAATTTCCCGGCCTCGACGTGTCGCTGCGCGGGGCGGTGTCGATCGCGCGGCGCCTGCAGGATCCGCTCGCCGAACTGGTCAAGATCGAGCCGAAGTCGATCGGCGTCGGCCAGTATCAGCACGACGTCGATCAGTATCGCCTCGGCCGCTCGCTGGAAGCGGTGGTCGAGGATGCGGTCAACGCCGTCGGCGTCGACCTCAACACGGCGTCGGCGCCGCTTCTGGCGCGGGTTTCGGGTCTCGGCGCATCGCTGGCCGAGGCGATCGTTGCGCACCGGGACGCGACCGGCCCGTTCGCCAGCCGCCGCGAACTGTTGAAGGTCTCCCGCCTTGGACCCCGCGCGTTCGAGCAATGCGCCGGCTTCCTGCGCATTCCCAACGGCAGCGAACCGCTCGATGCCTCGGCCGTGCACCCGGAGGCCTATGGCGTGGCCAAGAAGATCGTTGCCGCCTGTGGGCGCGACGTAGGCTCTCTGATGGGCGACAGCGCCGCACTCAAGGCGCTCGATCCGCGCGTCTTCGTCGACGAGCGCTTCGGCCTGCCGACGGTGCGCGACATCCTGGCGGAGCTGGAAAAGCCCGGCCGCGATCCGCGCCCCGGCTTCAAGACCGCGACCTTTGCCGATGGCGTCGACGATATCAAGGATCTGAAGCCCGGCATGCAGCTTGAAGGCACCGTCACCAATGTCGCGGCCTTCGGTGCCTTCGTCGATATCGGCGTGCACCAGGACGGATTGGTGCACGTCTCGCAACTGGCGGATCGGTTCGTCAAGGACGCGCACGAGGTGGTCAAGGCCGGCGACGTGGTCAAGGTGCGCGTCGTCGACGTCGACATCAAGCGCAAGCGCATCGGCCTGTCGATGCGGAAGGACGGCGACGGTGGCCCACCGAAGCCGCGCGACAATGGCAGCAGGCCGGTGCCGCGCTCGCCGGCGCCCCAACGCCAGCCAGAGCGGCCGGCGCAGCAGGGCGCGTTCGGCGCAGCTTTGGCCGATGCGTTGAAGCGGAAGTAATTTCGCGAGCCGGGTAGTGGCAGGCCAGAAGGCGGCGCTCGACATTGATGATCTATCACCAATGCTCATGGATCGCCGAAGCTATTTCGTTTGATTTTTTGGGGACGAGAGCCGATAAGCCGCGCGTTTCAAGATTTCTGTTTCGATGCATGTCGTTATCTCCAAGCTGCCGAACACCCTCGGGTCAGGCCCGCGGACAAGCTTTGGGCGACGTGCATGGGTTTGGGAGACCGAGAGCCATGGCCGCCGACAAGAACGCATTCGTCTGGGATGATCCTTTCCTGATCGAGGACCAGCTTTCGGAGGACGAGCGCATGGTGCGCGATGGCGCCGCGGCGTTTGCCGCCGACAAGCTCGCTCCGGACATCGAGGAAGCCTATCTAGAGGAGAAGACCGACGGCGGGATTTTTCGCGAGATGGGCGAGGCGGGTCTGCTCGGCATCACCATCCCCGAGGAATATGGCGGGCTCGGCGCCAGCTATGTCACCTACGGACTGGTCGCACGGGAAGTCGAACGGATCGACTCGGGTTATCGCTCGATGATGAGCGTGCAGTCGTCGCTGGTGATGTATCCGATCCATGCCTACGGCTCGGAAGAGCAGCGCAAGAAATACCTGCCGAAGCTGGCGTCGGGCGAATGGATCGGCTGCTTTGGCCTGACCGAACCTGATGCCGGTTCCGACCCGGGCGGCATGAAGACGCGGGCCGAGAAGACCGCGAACGGCTACAGGATCTCCGGCTCGAAGATGTGGATCTCCAACGCGCCGATCGCCGACGTGTTCGTCGTCTGGGCAAAATCGGCCGCGCATGACAATGAGATTCGCGGCTTTGTGCTGGAAAAGGGCATGAACGGGCTGTCGGCGCCGAAGATCGGAGGGAAACTCAGTCTCCGCGCGTCGATCACCGGCGAAGTGGTGATGGAAGGCGTCGAGGTCGGCGAGGACGCGCTGCTGCCCAATGTCTCGGGCTTGAAGGGGCCGTTCGGCTGCCTCAACCGGGCGCGCTACGGCATTTCCTGGGGCGCCATGGGCGCGGCGGAAGATTGCTGGCACCGCGCCCGCAAGTATGGCCTCGACCGCAAGCAGTTCGGCAGGCCGCTGGCCGGCACGCAGCTTTTCCAGAAGAAGCTCGCCGACATGCAGACCGAGATCGCACTTGGCCTGCAAGGCAGCCTGCGCGTCGGGCGGCTGATGGACGAAGGCAAGATGGCGCCGGAGATGATCTCGCTCGTCAAGCGCAACAATTGCGGCAAGGCGCTCGACATCGCCCGCCAGGCCCGCGACATGCATGGCGGCAATGGCATCCAGATCGGCTACCATGTCATGCGCCACGCCCAGAACCTGGAAACCGTCAACACCTATGAGGGCACGCATGACGTGCATGCGCTGATCCTCGGACGGGCGCAGACCGGGTTGCAGGCGTTCTTTTAGGGTTCAGGTGTCCTCCGCTTCTGGGGAGCCAACCGCTTGGCATCTCGCCTCGCAAGGCCGGAGATAGGCAACTTTCGTCGGTGATGCCACATTTTGTTCTTGCTTTGTGCCGGCAGCTGTGCTACTAATTTGGGTATGGTGCTAATTGGCTCCAACGACCCGCCCGCCGAGGCGGTTTTTCTTTTGCTCTTTTCGACCAAGCATAGAGCGTGCTGCCGATCATCGATATCGGCGGGAAGCGCCGGTGCTAACCGCCGGCCTTCGGCTCTGCATCATTGCAACTCTTGCCGCCACGCTGCGGAATCCCAGGGTCGGCGCTCCGTTTCGTGAAGCCATGAAAGCTGCTTAATTTAGGTGCAGCGCAACATCTCTGCTTGGAGAATGGTCAGCATTCGTGTCAGGGTTCAGCGAACTCCTTTTGAAACGCCGACTTCAGGGGCACTATGGCAATTCTGGCAGCCGTCTATCACCTGACCCACTACAAATACGACCGGCCGGTCGTCTTGGGCCCGCAAGTCATAAGGTTGCAGCCTGCGCCGCATTCCCGCACGAAAGTGCTCAGCCATTCGCTGAAGGTCGGGCCGGCAAACCACTTCGTGAATCTGCAGCAGGACCCTTACGGCAATTTCCTGGCCCGCTTCGTCTTCCCCGAACCGGTGACGGAACTGAAGATCGAGGTCGACCTCGTTGCCGACATGACGGTCTACAATCCGTTCGATTTCTTCGTCGAACCGTCGGCCGAGACGTTTCCGTTCGAATACCCCGAAGAGATCAGGGACGATCTAACCATCTACCGGACGCCGGAACCGGCGGGCCGGCTGTTGGAGGCGTTCCTGAAAACCATCGACCGCCACCCGACCAACACCGTCAATTTTGTCGTTGACCTCAATGCGCGGCTGCAGCGCGAGATCGCGTATATCGTGCGTATGGAAACCGGCGTCTTTTCGCCCGAGGAAACGCTGGCCGCCGGCAAGGGGTCGTGCCGGGATTCGAGCTGGCTCCTGGTACAGATACTGAGGAACCTCGGCATCGCCGCGCGCTTCGTCTCGGGCTACCTGATCCAGCTCAAACCCGACCTCGTCGCGCTTGACGGACCGCCCGGCACTGCGACCGATTTCACTGACCTCCATGCCTGGTGCGAGGTGTATCTGCCGGGGGCCGGCTGGATCGGCTTCGACCCGACCTCCGGCCTGCTCACCGGCGAAAGCCATGTGCCGCTCGCGGCCACGCCGCATTTCCGCAATGCCGCGCCGATTTCCGGCATGGCGAGCTTCGCCAATGTCGAGTTCGGCTTCGACATGCGGGTCGACCGCATCGCCGAGCATCCGCGCATTACCAAGCCGTTCTCCGACGAGAGCTGGCAGGCGCTGGACGCGCTCGGCAACCAAGTCGATGCCGCGCTCCAGGCCGGCGACGTGCGGCTGACCATGGGCGGCGAGCCGACCTTTGTCTCGATCGACGATTTCGAGGCGGCCGAGTGGAACACCGCAGCCGTCGGGCCGACCAAGCGGGAAAAGGCCGATGCGCTGATCCGCCGGCTGCGCGAACGCTTCGCGCCGGGCGGCTTCCTGCATTACGGGCAGGGCAAATGGTACCCCGGCGAAAGCCTGCCGCGCTGGACCTTCTCGCTCTACTGGCGCAGTGACGGCGAGCCGGTGTGGAGTGACCCGTCGCTGATCGCACATGAAAAGAGCGAGGCGGATGTCGGACCGAAGCAGGCCGAAATCCTGCTGACGGCGATCGCCGACGAACTCGGCATCGACAAGACGATGGTCAGCGAAGCCTATGAGGATCCGGCCGAATGGCTGCTCAAGGAAGGCAAGCTGCCTGACAACGTCGATCCTTCCAATTCGAAGCTGGAGGACCCGGAGGAGCGCAGCCGTATGGCGCGGGTGTTCGAACGCGGGCTGACCAAGCCGTCGGGCTATGTGCTGCCGGTCCAGCGCTGGAACAGCCAGGCGTCCGGACCGCGCTGGCGCTCGGAGAAGTGGAAGACGCGGCGCGGCAGACTGTTCCTGGTGCCTGGCGATTCGCCGGTCGGCTACCGCCTGCCGCTCGGCACGCTGCCTTACGTGCCACCGGCACAGTTCCCCTATGTCGTGCCGGTCGATCCATCGCTGCCGCGCGGACCATTGCCGGCGCGTGAGGCGATGTTGCCCGGTTCTGCTTCTTCGCCGGCTGCGGCCGAACTGGAAGGCGCCGACGAAATGGCGCGACGCCAGCAGGCCATCTCCTTCACGGCCGTTACCGGCCAGCAGGACCGCGTCGAACAGGAGATCACCGAGATCGGCGGTGCGGTGCGCACGGCGCTTTCGGTCGAGCCGCGCGATGGACGGCTTTGCGTGTTTATGCCGCCGGTCGAGGCGCTGGAGGACTATCTCGAGCTGGTCGCGGCGGCGGAGAACGCGGCAAAGGCGATCGGCCTGCCGGTGCATATCGAGGGCTACGGTCCGCCGCACGATCCGCGCCTCAATGTCATCCGTGTCGCACCCGATCCCGGCGTCATCGAGGTCAATATCCATCCCGCTGCGAACTGGCAGGATTGCGTGGCGACGACCGCGGCGATCTACGAAGAGGCGCGGCAGACGCGGCTTGGCGCCGACAAGTTCATGATCGATGGCCGCCACACCGGCACCGGCGGCGGCAACCACGTCGTCGTCGGCGGGGCTACGCCCAATGACAGTCCGTTCCTGCGCCGCCCCGACCTGTTGAAGAGCCTGGTGCTGCAATGGCAGCGGCATCCGTCGCTGTCCTATCTGTTCTCTGGCCTGTTCATCGGCCCGACCAGCCAGGCGCCGCGCTTCGACGAGGCACGCCATGATTCGCTCTACGAACTCGAAATCGCGATGGCGCAGGTGCCGCATCCGGACAAGGGCGCGGCACCCCTGCCGTGGCTGGTCGACCGGCTGTTCCGCAACCTTCTGACCGATGTGACGGGCAATACCCATCGCTCGGAAATCTGCATCGACAAGCTGTTTTCGCCGGACGGGCCGACCGGCCGGCTCGGGCTGGTCGAGTTCCGCGGCTTCGAGATGCCGCCCAACGCGCGCATGAGCCTGGCGCAGCAATTGCTGGTGCGCGCCATCATCGCCCGGGCCTGGAAGAACCCGCTCGACGGCCGTTTCGTGCGCTGGGGCACGTCGCTGCACGACCGTTTCATGCTGCCGCATTATGTCTGGGCGGATTTTCTCGATGTGCTGGACGACCTCAAGCTGAATGGCTTTGCGTTCCGTCCGGAATGGTTCGACGCCCAGCTTGAATTCCGCTTCCCGTTCTGCGGCGAGGTTCGGCATGCCGGCATCAAGCTGGAGCTCAGGCAGGCGCTCGAGCCGTGGCACGTGATGGGCGAACAAGGCGCCATCGGCGGCACCGTGCGCTTTGTCGATTCCTCCATCGAACGGCTGCAGGTGAAGACCGAGGGGCTCAACCCGGAGCGTCATGCCGTTGTCTGCAACGGTCGAGTCGTGCCGATGAAGGTGACCGACAACCGCGAGATCGCGGTGGCCGGCGTGCGCTTCAAGGCCTGGCAACCTGCGTCGGGCCTGCATCCGGCGCTCCCGGTCAACACGCCGCTGGTCTTCGATATCTATGACCGCTGGTCGGGCCGCGCGGTCGGTGGCTGCGTCTATCATGTCGCGCATCCCGGCGGGCGCAGCTACGACACGTTCCCGGTCAACGGCAATGAAGCGGAGGCGCGGCGGCTCGCCCGCTTCGAGCTGCGTGGCCATACGCCGTCCAGCTATGTGCTGCGCAACGAAGAAGCCTCTGAAGATTTCCCGATGACCCTTGACCTTCGGCGGCCGCAAAGACTCTGATCAGCCATGGCGAAGGGGAATCACAAAAAGCTGCGCAGCAAGCCGCAGACCCACAGTCTGCTGGAGCACTACCAGCCGATCGACGGCGTCGTCGACGAGATGGTCGATGGTTCGGGCAATCCGCGGCCGGCCTGGCAGCCTTTCATCGAGGCACTGGAGGACCTGGGGCCGGAAAAGCTTGCCCAGCGCTTCGCCCGCGCTGACCAGTACCTGCGCGACGCCGGCGTCTATTACCGCGTCTACGACAAGGCCGGCGCCAATGAGCGAGAATGGCCGCTGGCGCATGTGCCGCTGCTGATCGAGGAGCAGGAATGGGCTGCCATCAGCGCCGGCCTGGTCCAGCGTGCCGATCTGTTCGAGGAGACCATCGCCGACATTTACGGGCCGAACCGGCTGGTCGAGAAAGGCATTCTGCCGGCTGGATTGATCGCGGCCAGCCCCGAATATTTGCGACCGGTCGTCGGCACCAGGCCGGCCAGCGGCCATTTCCTGCATTTCTGCGCCTTCGAGCTCGGCCGTGGCCCGGACGGCCGCTGGTGGGTGCTTGGCGACCGCACACAGGCGCCGTCGGGCGCCGGCTTTGCGCTGGAAAACCGCGTCGCCACCACAAGGGCGCTGTCCGACATCTACGGCGAGATGCATGTGCACCGCCTGGCCGGTTTCTTCCGGCGGTTTCGCGATGCGCTGATCGGCATGGCCAAGCAAGCCGGCGGCCGTGTCGCCATCCTGACGCCAGGACCGCTGAATGAAACCTATTACGAACATGCCTATATCGCCCGCTATCTCGGCATCATGCTGCTCGAGGGCGAGGACCTGATTGTCTCCGGCGACAGGCTGATGGTGCGCACGGTTTCGGGGCTGATGCCGGTCAGCGTCTTGTGGCGGCGGCTTGACGCCGCCTTCGCCGATCCGCTCGAATTGCGGCCGGACTCGCAGATCGGCACGCCGGGGCTGGTCGAAGCGGTTCGGCAAGGGGCGGTTTCGGCCGTCAATGCACTGGGCTCCGGCCTGATGGAGACACGCGCGCTGCTCGCCTTCCTGCCGAAGATTTCGCGCGCCTTGCGCAACGAGGAACTGCTGCTGCCGACGGTCGCGACATGGTGGTGCGGGCAGGAGACGGAGCGCGAGCATGTGCTCGCCAATATCGACCGCATGGTGATCGGCCCGGCATTGTCGACGCGGCTTGCCTTCGAGGACGACGGCTCGACCAAGCTCGGATCAGCGCTGTCGGTCGAGGAACGGGCTGAGCTGGTAGCCCGGATCGAACAGAACGGCGGCGACTTCGTCGGCCAGGAAGCGGTGACGCTGTCGACCACTCCTGTCTATGTCGGCGGCTGGCTGGAGCCGCGGCCGGCAAGCCTGCGCGTCTACCTGGCGCGGACGCCGGAAGGCTGGGCGGTGATGCCGGGCGGCTTTGCCCGTGTCGGCTTTTCGCTCGACCCGACGGCCATAGCCATGCAGCGCGGTGGCCAGGCGGCGGATGTGTGGGTGGTCAGCGACAGGCCGGTGGAGCGCGAGACGCTGCTGCCGCAGGAGCACGACAGCTTCACGCGCACCTTGCCGGGCAGCCTGCCCAGCCGCGCGGCGGAAAACCTGACATGGCTTGGCCGCTACATCGAGCGGTCGGAAGACACGGTGCGCATCCTGCGCGCCTACCATGTGCGGCTGGCCGAGACATCCGATCCCGAGATGCCGCTGCTCGCCGATATCAGCGACTATCTCGCGCCGTTCGGCATCGACGTCGAGACGGCAATCCCGTTGGGGCTGATCGGCACGCTGGACAGCGCGGTCTACAGCGCCGGGCAAATCCGCGACCGCTTCTCGCCCGATGGCTGGCTGGCATTGAAGGATCTGTCGAAGACCATCCATCAATTTGCCGCGACAGTGGCGCCGGGCGACGACGCGACAAGGGCAATGACGGTCATCCTGCGCAAGCTGGCCGGGTTTTCCGGCCTGCTGCACGAGAACATGTACCGCTTTGCCGGCTGGCGTTTCCTGGAAATCGGCCGCAGGCTCGAACGCGGCATCCAGATCGCCCGCACGCTCGCCCGGCTGACCAGAGCCCAGGCGCCGGAGGGCGCGCTCGACATGATGCTGGAGATCGGCGACAGCGTCATGACCCACCGTCGGCAATATCCTGTGCAGGCGGGACGGCGCACGGTGGTCGACCTTCTGGCGCTCGATCCGCTCAACCCGCGCTCGATCCTTTTCCAGCTCGAACGGCTGAAGGCCGAAATCGCGCTGCTGCCCGCTGTCGGCGCTGAAGGCCATATGTCGCCGGCGGCCAAGGAAATCCTGCAGCTCAACACGTCGATCGCCATCAAGGAGCCCTCGGACATGACGGCCAAGGCCCTCGGCGATCTCGCTAATGAAATCGGCGGGCTCTACAACAGCCTCGCCAAAGCCTATTTCGGGTAGAGACGGCATGCTCTACGACATCAGGCTTCACCTGCGTTACGACTATGATGCGGCGGCCGGCGGCGGCCGCCATCAGGTGCGTGTGCTGCCGCCGACCATTCCTGGGGTGCAGCGCGTCATCGCCGCTTCGCTGTCTTTTGTGCCGGCGCCCAGCGAACGTTCCGACTTTTCCGACTTTTTCGGCAACAGTGTCACCTCGATCGCCTTTCGCGACGCGCATGATGCGCTGGCCATCAGGATGAGTGCGCGTGTTTCAGTGTCGCGGCCCGAGCCCGGGCTCGACGTATCGCCGGACATACGCCGCCTGAGGGAAGAACTCGGCGCGGTGCACTCGCTGGCGCCGGCGTCGCCGCATCATTTTCTGGCCGCCAGCGATCATGCCGGCATCGACGCGGCAATCACTGCCTATGCGAAAGGCAGCGCCGGCAGTTCGACGGTCGGCACGGCCATGGCTCTGTGCAACCGCATTCACCGCGATTTCACCTATGACGGCGAGGCGACCACCGTGCAGACGCGGGCCAGCGACGCCTTCGGCCTGAAGCGCGGCGTCTGCCAGGATTTTTCCCACATCATGATCGCCGGCCTGCGCGGCTTGGGCATCCCCGCCGGCTATGTCAGCGGGTTCCTGCGCACCATCCCGCCGCGCGGGAAGCCGCGGCTTGAAGGCGCCGACGCCATGCATGCCTGGGTCAAGGTGTGGTGCGGGCGCGATGCCGGCTGGCAGGAATTCGATCCGACCAATGGCATGCGGGCAAGCAACGACCATATCACGGTCGGCTACGGCCGCGACTACTCCGATGTGGCGCCGATCGTCGGCGTGCTGAAAACCACCGGCGGGCAGGTCGGGGAGCAGGCGGTCGACGTCATTCCGGTGGTGCTCGAAAAGGCATGACGACGCACGTCTTCGTTGCACGGCGACGTCGATAGGCCATTTTGGAACCAAGAGGCGGTGGAACCCGCAGCCGGCAAGCGGCTTATCTACGGAAATTCCGTGGAGAGGACATGCTGGACAAATCCGGGTCGTCGTGTGGCCGATCGGCTGTGAGGAAAGCTGCACCAAGGAACGGGGTGCCGCAGAACGGAGCGCTGGAGAACGGCGCGCAAGCCTCGGCCGTTCGGGCTTCGCTCAACTATGTCAGCGACACTGAACCCGGTATTCGCCGGCTGCGTTCGGGCAAGGGGTTCTCTTACAAAGGACCCGACGGGCGGATTGTCGACGGGGAGGCGCTGGCACGCATCAAGGCGCTCGCCATTCCACCGGCCTGGACGGATGTCTGGATCTCGCCGGATGCCGACGGTCACATCCAGGCAACCGGTCGGGACCAACGCGGGCGCAAGCAATACCGCTATCATCCGCACTGGGCCGAGGAGCGCGACGGCGTCAAATACTCGAGCCTGATCGCCTTCGCCGAAAGCCTGCCCGAACTGCGGCGGCAGATCGACGTCGATTTGCGCCGTCACGGCCTGCCGCTGGAACGCGTCGTCGCGGCTATCGTCTGGCTGCTCGACAACACGATGATCCGTGTCGGCAATGCCGCCTATGCCCGCGAGAACAAGAGTTTTGGGTTGACCACGCTGCGCGACCGCCATGTCGACATCAAGGGCTCGAGCCTGCGTTTCGCCTTCATCGGCAAGTCCGGCAAGGAATGGCGATTGAAGCTCGTCGATCGCCGCATTGCCAAGGTCGTGCGTGGGGCGCAGGACCTGCCGGGGCAGAAGTTGTTCCAGTATCTCGACGAGGATGGAAACAGGCGTCCGGTGCGCTCAGACGACGTCAACCGCTATATCAGGGAAAATGCCGGCGTCGAGTTCAGCTCCAAGCACTTCAGAACCTGGGGCGGCACGATTCATGCCGCGTCGCTGTTTGCGCAAACCGAACGTCCGGAAAGCCAGGCGCAGCAAAAGCGGGTGATGAACAATGTCATCGACAAGGTTGCCGAGCGGCTTGGCAACACACGCGCGGTTTGTCGCCAATGCTACATCCATCCGGAAGTGTTCCGCGCCTGGTCCGAAGGACGGCTGCTTGACGAAATGGCGGATGCCAACAAAGGCAAGCGCTCGATCGCCGGGCTCGACGACGAGGAGGCCCTGGTCTTGAGATGGCTGAAGGCGAGGGAATGACGCCGGAACGGAGCGTATTTTTTTGTCGACGCCATGTCGGCATCGGTCCTAGTGTTTCGTCCTTTGACAGAGAAAAGGACGACCAATGCTCTACGCGATCCTCTGCTATGCCTCTGAAGACGTCGTCTGCTCCTGGAGCAAGGAGCAGGACGATGCAGTCATGGAAAAGCTTATCGGCGTGCAAGAAAAATATGCCCAGGCGGGCCGGCTTGGCCCGGTGGCGCGGCTCTTGCCGACGACCGCGGCGACGACGCTGAGGAAGGTCAAGGGCGAATCGATCGTCATCGACGGCCCGTTTGCCGAAACCAAGGAACAGTTCCTCGGCTTCTACACGCTCGAATGCGCCGACCTCGAGGAGGCCGTCGACTTCGCGCGCGAGCTTTCCGAGGTCAACCCGAGCGGCGGCTCCTACGAAATCCGGCCGGTCTCGCTCTTCAATCCCGCCAAGGTTTCCGCATGACCGAACTCGCCTGGATCAGCACGGCAATCAGCACCGCTCGCCCGCAGGCGATGGGAGCATTGCTGCGCTACTTCCGCGACCTCGACGCCGCGGAGGAAGCATTCCAGGACGCCTGCCTGAGGGCACTGAACAACTGGCCGAAAAACGGCCCGCCGCGCGATCCGGCAGCCTGGCTGATCTTCGTCGGCCGCAACAGCGGCATCGATGCGGTGCGCAAGCGCGCCAAGCAGGCGCCGCTGCCGGAAGAGGACCAGATCTCCGATCTGGAGGATGCCGAGAGCGACGTCGCCGAGCGTCTGGACGGGGCGCATTACCGCGACGATATTTTGCGGCTGCTGTTTATCTGCTGCCATCCCGACCTGCGGGCCACGCAGCAGATCGCGGTGGCGTTGCGCATCGTCTCCGGCCTGACGGTCAAACAGATCGCCCGCGCCTTCCTCGTCGGTGAAAGCGCCATGGAGCAGCGTATCACTCGTGCCAAGGCGCGCATCGCCGACGCCGGGGTGCCGTTCGAGACGCCGGGAGCGGTCGAGCGCTCCGAACGGCTCGCCGTCGTCGCCGCCATGGTCTACCTGATCTTCAACGAAGGCTATTCCAGCAACAGCGGCGAGGCTTCGGCGCGTGCGCCGCTTTCCGAAGAGGCGATCCGGCTGGCCCGCCTGCTGCTCAGGCTGTTTCAGACCGAGCCGGAGATCATGGGGCTGACGGCGCTGTTGCTGCTGCAGCATGCACGCGCGCCGGCCCGCTTCGACGAGAACGGCGAGATCGTGCTGCTCGAAGACCAGGACCGCAGCCTGTGGAGCCGCAAGATGATCGATGAGGGCCTTGCGCTGGTCGATAAGGCGTTGCGCCATCGCAAGCCCGGTCCCTACCAGGTGCAGGCGGCGATCGCCGCAATGCATGCGCGGGCGGAAAAGCCCGAGGATACGGACTGGAACGAGATCGACCTGCTCTATGGCCTGCTCGAGCAGATGCAGCCGTCGCCGGTGGTGACCCTCAACCGCGCCGTCGCGGTCTCTAAGGTGCGCGGACCGGAAGCCGCCCTCGCGATGATCGAGCCGCTGGAGGGAAGGCTTTCCGGCTATTTCCATTTCTTTGGCCTCAAGGGCGGACTGCTAATGCAGCTTGACCGCGGCGAGGAGGCGCGCGTCGCTTTCGACCGCGCCATCGCGCTTGCCAATACGGCCGCCGAGGCAGCGCATATCCGCATGCATATCGACCGGCTGATCAAAGAAAGCGCCGTGCGGGAAACCGCCAAGACGGCACACTAGAGCGCTTCGCAGTTTCACCGAAACGGTGAAGCGCTCTATCTCTTTGTTTTGACGCAATTCCGGACGGAAAACCGTGCACACTTTTCCTGGAATTGCTCTAATTCGCTCTATCTCGTTGGTTCAACAGTCGGACGCAGGCTTGGACCATGCCGGGGTGGCGATTTTTCCCTGAAGCGCGTAATGCCACGCCATGACAGCGCCTGGTGTGCCCGACCGGCAGGGAACCGGTATGGCGAAAAGCTTGGACCGACGCCATATGAGCGACATCTGAAAGGGACGAAACGAAAATGACGATTGCGAAGGAAACGGCCGCGCTTCTGGCGAAACTGGGCGTTGCCGAGGGCGCGCTTACGGGCGGCGATCTCATCGTGCGCAGCCCGGTGACCGGCGAGCAGATCGCCGCGCTGAAGACCATTTCGCCGGCCGACGCGACGACGACCATCGACAATGCCCACAAGGCTTTCCTGGCGTGGCGGCAGGTGCCGGCTCCCAAGCGTGGCGAGCTGGTACGGCTGCTCGGCGACGAATTGCGCGCACACAAGGCCGAGCTTGGCCGGTTGGTATCGATCGAAGTCGGCAAGATCCCGTCCGAGGGTCTTGGCGAAGTGCAGGAGATGATCGACATCTGCGATTTCGCCGTCGGTCTTTCCCGGCAACTGTACGGCCTGACCATCGCCACCGAGCGTCCCGGCCATCGCATGATGGAAACCTGGCATCCGCTCGGCGTCGTCGGCGTCATCTCGGCCTTCAACTTTCCGGTCGCGGTATGGTCGTGGAACGCGGCACTAGCGCTGGTCTGCGGCGACGCGGTGGTGTGGAAGCCGTCCGAGAAGACGCCGTTGACGGCGCTCGCCTGCGAAGCGATCTTCAAGCGTGCAGCAGAACGTTTCGGCGATGCGCCGAACGGGCTGGCGCCGGTTCTGATCGGCGATCGCGCCGTCGGCGAGATCCTGGTCGATCATCCCAAGGTGCCGCTGGTCTCGGCCACCGGCTCGACGCGCATGGGCAGGGACGTCGGCCCACGGCTGGCGAAGCGCTTTGCCCGTGCGGTGCTGGAGCTCGGCGGCAACAATGCCGGCATCGTCTGCCCGACGGCCGATCTCGACATGGCGCTCCGCGCCATCGCCTTCGGCGCCATGGGCACGGCCGGCCAGCGCTGCACGACGCTCAGGCGCCTGTTCGTGCACGAGAGCGTCTACGACCAACTCGTTCCGCGCCTGAAGAAAGCTTATGAAAGCGTCTCGGTCGGCAATCCGCTGGAGACAAGCGCTCTGGTTGGCCCGCTGATCGACAGGGCTGCCTACGAGAACATGCAGAAGGCGCTGGAGGAGGCGGCTTCGCATGGCGGTAAGATAACCGGCGGAATGCGGGTCGAGAACGGTCACCCCGAGGCCTACTATGTCCGTCCGGCGCTGGTCGAGATGCCGCGGCAGGTTTCGCCGGTGACGGAGGAGACCTTCGCGCCGATCCTCTATGTGATGAAATATTCGGACTTCGACGCCGTGCTGGAAGAACACAATGCGGTGGGAGCGGGGCTGTCATCATCGATCTTTACCCGCGACCTGCAGGAATCCGAGCGCTTCCTCAGCGTTGATGGGTCCGACTGCGGTATCGCCAACGTCAACATTGGCACGTCGGGGGCCGAAATCGGCGGTGCCTTCGGTGGCGAGAAGGAGACCGGTGGCGGCCGTGAGAGCGGCTCCGATGCCTGGAAGGCCTATATGCGGCGCGCCACCAATACGGTGAACTATTCCAAGGCGCTGCCGCTTGCGCAGGGCGTGTCGTTCGACATCGATTGAAATGCCAGACCTCTGTCGCGGCGGCGCCAGGCCGCCACGACCGCTTTCGGCTCCCGTTCAGCTGGCCTGCTCGAACTCATAAATGGTGGCTTCGCCTGGCCAAGTGTTCCCCGACGGCAACGCGGAACCAACACCAGTGTTGCTCGTTGAAGAACGCCGATTGGACCGAGATGGTGAGGAACTACAAAAATGGAGAATGGCCTTTTTGCCACGCCGCCTGCAGCTTTCCGGCAAACAGCATCGGTGTGGCCGCGGGCGCTCAAGCGGCTGTTGCGCCGAGTGCGCGGCGCCTCCGACAGCTCGGGAACTATGTTGAAGCCAATCCTTTCCAGACCTGAGGATGATAGCGGGCCTACTCCGCCTCGGCGCGCTTGGGGGTGACCGCGCTGCGATGTTGACGTCAAAAATGACCGCTCATATGTCTTTCTAGGGCTGCCGCCGCAGCCGAGGGCCATGACCGTTTCGAAGGCCTATCACGGCGGTGTGCCCGCCTGATGCAGCAGGCGAGGGTGGCAATGGCGCGCAACGGCGGAACCATCGGGCACGCTTGGCTATTAGATACAGGCGGCTGCTGGTCTGCCGGGCCAGGAGCTGTTGCTTATGATCATCGATCCCCCACCGGAAAGCGCCATCCCGGCATCTGTTCCGTCGGTCGATCCAAAGGCCGCCCCGACGCTTCGCAATGCCGAGGCGGAGGTCTTTTATATCGAAGCGATCCGCGAGCTTGTCGCGACCGGCATCCCCTTTCTCGTCGCCGGCACCTATGCCGTAAGCGCCTATACCGGGATCACCCGGCAGACCAAGGATCTCGACATTTTCTGCAAGGCCGGCGACTGCCCGCGCATCCTCGCCCATTTCAAGCGGATCGGCTATGCCGCCGTGGTCGAGGACGACCGGTGGCTCGGCAAAGTGTTCAAGGGCACACATTTTTTCGACGTCATTTTCGCCTCGATGAACGGCACAATGCCCGTCGACGACCGGTGGCTGGAGCACGCCCGTCAGGGCGAATTGCTGGGCAGCCAGGTTCGGATCATCGGCCCAACCGAGCTTATCTGGTCCAAATGCTTCATCCAGGATCGCGGGCGCCATGATGGCGCCGACGTCGCGCACACCATCCTCAAGGCGCACGATCAGATCGACTGGCAAAGGCTGCTTTCCTATATGGAGGTCCATTGGGAAGTTCTGCTGATGCACCTCTTGAACTTCCGATGGATCTATCCGACCGAGCGGGATTGCGTGCCCGCGTGGATGCTAGATGAGTTGCTTGACCGGCTGGCCAAGCAGCGCGAATTGCCGCCTTCCCGCATGCGGATCTGCCGCGGGCGCATGCTTTCACGAAACGACTATGAGATCGACGTCAAGGAATGGGGCTTTGCCGACGTCGGCGGTGAAGGAGAATATAGTGATGGCTGACGAGCTCAAGACCAGTTCGGCGAAGGGGGAAAACGGCGGGGCGCTCAAGGTCGCCGCCATCGGCGATCTGCATGTCGGCAAGGAGGACCAGGACTCGTACCGCGATCTTTTCGGCGAGATGTCGCGTGAAGCCCAGGTCCTCGTGCTGACGGGCGACCTTACCAATCTCGGCAAGCCTCGGGAGGCCGAAATCCTTGCCGAGGACCTGCGTGCCTGCACGATCCCGGTCGTCGCCGTGCTTGGCAACCACGACTATGAGTCAGGCGCCGTCGAGCAGGTCACCGATATTCTGCGCCAGGCGGGCGTTCACCTGCTCGACGGCGAGGCGACGGAGATTCACGAGGTCGGGTTCGTTGGGGTCAAGGGTTTCGTTGGCGGCTTTGGGTCACGCATGCTCGGCTCCTTCGGTGAACCGGCGATCAAGTCGATGGTGGCGGAAAGCGTGAACGAAGCGATGCGGCTTGAAAACGCGATGCGGCAGGTCCGTGCCAAACGCACGCTTGTCGTTCTGCACTACGCGCCTGTCGTCGAGACGGTCGAAGGCGAACCGCTGGAGATCTTCCCGTTTCTCGGTTCGTCACGTCTGGCCGAGACGATAGACCGGTTTCAAGTCAGTGCGGTTGTGCATGGTCATGCGCATCGCGGCGCCTATGAGGGCCGCACGCCGGGCGGGGCGTCGGTCTATAACGTTGCCATGCATGTCGCCAAGCCGACCGGCCGCCCCTACGCCATGCTCGAAATCTGATACGTGCCGAACGTCCGCTTTGGTGGAACGTCGTTTTCATCCGGGTTGGGAACGGGATCCTCGTCGGGGAGCCTGTCGGGGTCCGGCTCACGCACGGGCTTGGGATCGGGGATGGGAGGCGGCGGCACCGGGGTCGGTGTCGGCTCGGGTGTGGGAATAGTGGCCATCGTAATCATCTCCTGTTGGCGCAGAACAACGCAACGGGTCGGCTGGTTCCCGGCTTGCCCGTTTTTGGAACCACACCGTCGCGCCTGCGGGTCAGCCCATTTCGGGATTCGGCTGGCTGCCGCCCGACTTGCTTGACCGCAGCAGCAGCGCCAGCGGAACCAGCAGGGCCGTCGCCACCGCGCAGTAGCGGAAGACATCGACATAGGCGAGCAGCGTGGCCTGGCGGGCGATCAACTGGCCAAGCCAGCCGATCGCCTGCTGCTTCGCCTCGATCATCGGCGAACCCTGGGCGACGAAATGCTCGGTCGCCTGCCGAAGCACCTGCTGATAGGCGGGCGACGATTGCACGGTGTGGCCAACCAGGTTCGATTGATGGATCTGGGAGCTTTGCGCAATGACGGTGTTGGACAGCGAGACGCCGATGCTGCCGCCGATATTGCGTGCGACGTTGATCAGCGCCGAGGCCTGGTTGGTCTTCTGCGGGGGCAGACCGACATAGGCCGCGGTCGAGATGGGAATGAACAGGAACGGCAGCCCGACCATCAGGAAAACACGGGCAAAGGCAAAGAATCGGAAGCTGGCGTCCGGAGTAAGCGAGGTCATATGCCAAAGGGCCACGGCGACCACCGACATGCCCATCATGATCAGGTATTTGGGCTGCACGATGCTGCCTACGAATCCGGACACCGGCATCAAGATCAGCATGGCGATGCCGCCCGGCATCATCGAAAGGCCCGACAGCGTCGCGGTGTAGGCAAATGTCGTCTGCTGCAGCTGCGGCACGATCTGGGTGGTGCTGAACAGGATGGCACCGACCGCCATCATGACCAGGAAGGCCGTGCCGAACTGGCGCGTGAACAACAGGCGCATGTCGACGACCGGATCGCTGCGACTGATTTCCCATGGGATAAGCAGCAGGAACGCGATCGCGGAAATCACTGCGAAGGTGGTGATGAAATTCGAGGCGAACCAATCGTAGCGCTGGCCCCGGTCGAGGAAGATCTCCAGGCATCCCAAGGCTATCGCCACCAGGACGAAACCGACCCCGTCGATCTTCAGGCCACCCTTCAGCCGTTCCTTGCGTTCGCGTTCGAGTACGTCCGGTTCCACCAACAGCCATTGCACCAGGGCCAGCGACAGGATGCCGAACGGCACGTTGATGAAGAAGATCCAGTGCCAGGAGAAATGGTCGGTCAGCCAGCCGCCGATCGTCGGCCCGACCGTTGGTGCGACGATGACGGCAATGCCGTAAAGCGCGAAGGCCTGCGAGCGCTTTTCAGGCGGAAAGGTGTCGGCAAGGATCGATTGCTCGCTTGGCGCCATGCCGCCGCCGCCGAGGCCCTGAAGGACCCTGAACAGGATGAGTAGTTCCAGGTTGGGCGCCAGTCCGCACAGCAGCGAGGCGACGGTGAAGGTCGCAACGCAGAGCATGTAGTAGCGCTTGCGGCCGATGACATTTGCCAGCCAGCCGCTGACCGGGATGATGACCGAGTTGGCAACGAGATAGGTGGTAATCACCCAGGTGCTTTCGTCCATTCCGGCCGCCAGGCTGCCGGCGATGTTGCGCAGGGCGACATTGGCGATCGAGGTGTCCAGCACCAGCATGAAAGTCGCGATGGAGACGACGACGGCGATGAGCCAGGGATTGTGTGTCCCGGCGGCTGATCGGCTTTCGCCCTGATTTCTGGCGGCTTCGCCGCTCATCGCACCTTGACCGTCGGCACCACCGACAGGCCTGGACCGAGAAGCACGTCCGGCGGCTTGTCGAAGACGATCTTGACCGGCACGCGCTGCACCACCTTGACGTAATTGCCGGTGGCATTTTCGGCCGGCAGGAGGCTGAAGGCGGTGCCGCTGCCGGCCTGGATGCTGTCGACGCGGCCATGGAAGGATTTGTCCGGGTAGGCGTCGATGTCGATGTCGACCGGCTGTCCCTGCCGCATCAGGTCGAGCTGCGTCTCCTTGAAATTGGCCTTCACCCAGACCTCGTCGGGAACGAACATCATCAATACCTGGCCGGGTTGGGCGTAGGTGCCGTTAGCAGCAGAAATGCTCGTTGCCCGACCTGCTGCGGGTGCTGTGATGGTCGTGCGCGACAGCGTCGTGCGGGCTCGCTCCTGGCTGGCCTTGGCCTGCTCGAGCTACGCCTCGGCGCTCCTGGCCTGCGCCTGCAAGACCGAAACCTGGCTTTTTGCCGAGGCGACATTGGCCTCGGCGCTGTCCAGCGCCGCCTGATCCTGACGCAGCGTCGATGCCGCCTGCTGCGCCTGCTGCTGCGTTGCCGTGCCCCTGGCCAGGAGTTCGCGATTGCGTTGATCCTCGGCCTTGGCGAAATCCAGCGCTGCCTTGGCCTGTGCAACCTGCCTCTGGGCAGCGTTCACCTTTGCGTTTTGAGCATCGATCTGGGCGCTGACATTGACGATTTCGGCCTCGGCAGCGGCAACGCCGGCATCGGCCTGCTTCAGGTTTGCCTGATAGTCGCTGTCGTCGATACGCAGAAGGACATCGCCCGCCTGTACACGCTGATTGTCGGTAACCGCCAGCTCGGAAATTCGGCCGGCTATTTGCGCACCGATCGTCACCGTGCGCGCGTCTATGAAGGCGTCGTCGGTCGATTCCTACTGGCGAGCGTTCAGCCACCAGATCGCGCCGCCTGCCGCGACGAGCAACAGCGCTAGCGCGATGGCTGCGGTGGCATAGGGATGGCGCCTGGGAAAGCCGAGCAGACCGGCCTTTCGTTGCGAGGCATTCCCGTCGGGCTTTTCCTGCCGGGGCTCTGCCGATCGCTCGCGAGATTCTCTAGCCGGGGCCGGTTGCTCCCGAGTTTCATTTACAGGCTCGACGTCTTGTTCGAGGCTTTGAGGCTTCGTGTCCAACGGAATTGCTTTCAAGACTGATATTGCAGCCGCCAGAGCGCATGCAAAGCCAAACGGCAAGCTTCCGCAAAAGTTCCTGCGCGGAACGGGTTCGGTTAACGGGTCGATATCGAACCCACCGAGGAGTGCGTGCGCGTTTGGATTCCAGCGCCGTTTCACCGGCCAGATTATCCGTACGCTTCATGTTGCGGCGGTCCGGCCTTGTCAGCGCTCGACGGCGCGATAATTGCTCATATAGGCGTGGGCGAATTCACCTGTCGACAGGAGCCGACCATGAAACATCAAACACTCGACCAACTGCATGCCGTCGCGGAAGTTGAGTCCTTCGCGGCGTATCCGGCGATGACTCGAAACCAGCGGATTGAACGTTGGGCGGAACTTCTCGAACAAAACCCGACGCGATGCCTTGGGGCGCTTCCAGGCACCGAATATATGAACAGGGAAGCGCGCGACAGATCGCGTGGCGCTGGAACGCCGCTCACTGTCGCTTTCGAGGATCCGGTCCTGCGTGCCATGGGCCTCAGCGACGATACCTACGGTGAGGCAAAGCGCTTCTTCGAACTGAGCGACCGGCAGTTGCACCAAATCGTCTGCCATTGCCATGTCGGCGCTACGATGCAAGCGAGATGGGCCGCTGCCAGGGTGCGCGGGATAGTTCGCGGCAACAGATTTGTTGCCTGGCTGAAGGGCTTGATCGTGCATTGAGGCGGTACGAGGAACGGCGGAACACGCGTTCTTTCCGCGCCGTGGAGGGCGCTTCCGAATTTGGAAGGGCTCGTGCCCCGTCAGACCGCGCAGATTGTGAAACTCCTCGACGCTTGGCTGCGCCTTGTCGCGGCCATGCGTCCGTTTTGATGCGAGAATTTGAGTTGGCCTGCCGCAAATGAGGGCCGTCGCCGGACGGGCGTTCGAGCGCCGTCCAGGCCTGCCTGCCTGCGTTGTCTGCTAAGGACGAACGATGCTGCGATCGGGGAAGATCTTGGCGACTTGGCTAAACTAGCGATCGATTTCTCCGAACACGATGTCGAGCGAGCCGATGATCGCGGCAACATCGGCGATCATATGGCCTCGGGACAGGAAATCCATCGCTTGCAGGTGGGCGAAGGAAGGTGCGCGGATCTTGCATCGGTAGGGAACGTTGCCTCCGTCCGACACGAGGTAGACGCCGAACTCACCCTTCGGCGCCTCGACGGCAGTATAGACTTCACCGCCCGGCACGCGAATGCCTTCGGTATAAAGTTTGAAGTGGTGGATCGTCGCTTCCATCGAGCGCTTCATCGTGGCACGCGGCGGCGGCGTGATCTTGCGGTTCGGGATCGCGACCGGCCCCTGACCTTCGGTTGAGCGCAATTTTTCCAAACATTGCCGCATGATCCGGACCGACTGGCGCATTTCCTCCATGCGTACGAGATAGCGGTCGTAGCAGTCGCCATGCTTGCCGACCGGGATATCGAAATCCATCTCCGAATAGCATTCGTATGGCTGCGCCTTGCGCAGATCCCAGGAGGCGCCGGATCCGCGCACCATCACGCCGGAAAAGCCCCAGGCCCAGGCATCATCGAGTCCGATCACGCCGACATCGACATTGCGCTGCTTGAAAATGCGGTTCTCGGTCAACAGCTCTTCGAGATTGTCGCAGACCTTGAGGAACGGCTCGCAGAAGTTCCAGATGTCGTCGAGGAGTTCCGGCGGCAGATCCTGGTGCACGCCGCCGACCCTGAAATAATTCGCGTGCATGCGTGCACCGGACGCGCGCTCATAAAAGACCATCAGCTTCTCGCGTTCGGCGAAACCCCAGAGCGGCGGCGTCAGCGCGCCGATGTCCATGGCTTGCGTGGTGACGTTGAGGAGGTGCGATAACAGCCGGCCGATTTCGCAGAAAAGCACGCGGATGAGCTGGCCGCGTTTCGGAACCGAAATTTCGAGGAGCTTCTCGGCTGCGAGACAGAATGCATGCTCCTGGTTCATTGGCGCGACGTAGTCGAGCCGGTCGAAATAGGGCAAGGCCTGCAGGTAGTTCTTGTACTCGATGAGCTTTTCGGTGCCGCGATGCAGCAGGCCGATGTGGGGATCGGCGCGTTCCACGATCTCGCCGTCGAGTTCGAGCACCAGCCGCAGGACGCCGTGAGCGGAGGGATGTTGTGGCCCGAAATTGATGGTGAAGTTGCGAACTGCAGCCTCGGCCATGACAGTCCTCCGCGATCAGGCGGGCTTCGGTTCCGTGCTGGACCCGGCTTGTCCGCTTTCAGCCGCTTTCAGCCGCTCACGTCGTCGTCTGAATGATCAGCGTCAGCGTGCCGTCGCCGTCGATATTGGCTGCCACGACCTGCGTGGAATTAAGCCCGTTCGCAGCCAGCGCCGATGCCGCCTGCGGCGATGCGTCGATCGAATTTTGCAGGATACGCAAATCCTCGGCGCTGGTCTGGGTGACGACGGCCTCCGCCTGTGCCTTGATTTCAGGAGGCAGATCCTCCATCGCCACGATTGTCACCGCGGTGAAATTCTGGGCGGAGAAGGCTTGGTCAGGTGTAGCCTGGTCGGGAGTGGTCCCTTCGGGCGTGGCTTCCTCTGGCAGGGTTTGCGGCGCAGTCGGCGGGACAGGGGCAAGCTCTGGTCCCACGGCTTGCGCATAGACCGGCGAGGCAAGGGCCAGGGCCGAGAGCGTGGCAATTGTCGTCGATAGGCGCATGGCCGTTCCTTCCGTTTGCTCAGCGGACGATCAATTCGGTGACGACAAAACCATCGTGTCGAAATATGGTTCCGTGACTGAGGTGCTGTCTTGCCGAAGCCGTGATTGTCGCGGAAAGCAGGGCGAAATCGGCGTTGCCTGTCTCAGGCGGCGGTGTGGCTGCGATCGGTCTGCGGCCAGCGCTGCAATGCCTCACGGCCCTGAGCGGTCAGTTCATAGATCCCGCGATCGGTGCGCGCGAACCAGCGATACACGTTGTGCAGCAGGATCTTGGGTGCGTTCGGCAGGTTGGACCTCAAGTCGCGCGGCCGTTTTGGGCCGTCGGCAAGCGCTGCCGCGCATGCCAGTGCCTGCTGGCGATAAGCGGTCATGATCGGCACACGCGAGCCGCCGCCGGCGACAGGATCGCCCTGCCGACGCCGATGTTCGTCGATCAGTTTCGAGCGGCGCCGGGGATCCCGACGCGGAGCCAATGCCGTGGGGCTGAGCAGCACCTGAACCTCGCCGTTCGTTCGCACGCCAAGCAGGCCAAAGCCGAGGCGACGGCAGAGATTGCGGTATCTCACATCGCTCTCGCGGCCCTTGCCACGGGCCGACATGCACGCCGCGAGCCAGACCTCCTCGCTCACCGCCATACGGTCGACGCCCTGGAGGATGAGCTCGAGATTGAACTTCAGCTTCAGCTCGCAGATGACGACGATCGGTGGAGAGTCGGCACTCAGCGCCAGCAGATCGCAGCCGCCGATCTCGCCCTTGACCATGAAGCCCAGGCCTTCGAGGAAAGCCTTGACCGGGCTGTAGAGTGAAATCTCGAGCATGGACTTTGTTCGCTGCGAATCAGCCCGCTGAGCGGCGGTTCAGCGCGATGATCGCTCTTTGCCGTTGAACAGGAGGTAAACGACGGCCAAACAAGTGGTCAGAGCCGCCACGGCCGCTTGCGAAGTTGGTATGCTGGTATAATGTGTACCTGAGGTAGCATGCTCCGCGTAGCTGCGCTGTGCTGGACATCCGGGCGCCCGAGAATTCCAGGGCATCGTCATTGAGCGGCCGCTCTTCGGTTTTTAATCCGCCAGCCGGCGGCAATGTGCATACAAGTCAATAGGATGACGATCGGCAGGGCCGTCGTTGGAAATCAGGAGTAACGGATACATGACAACGATTGCGCTGTTTGGTGCCGGCGGCAAAATGGGTTACCGTCTGTCGACCAATTTTCGCGGATCTCCCTATACGATACGCCATGTCGAGGTCAGCGACGCCGGCCGCGAACGGCTTAAGTCGGGCCTCGGTATCGATGCCGTCAGCGCTGATGAGGCGCTTGATGGCGCCGATGTGGTGATCCTGGCGGTGCCGGACACGCACATCGGCAAGGTCGCGGAAAGCATCGATAGCAAGCTTTTATCAGGCACGATGGTCGTCGTGCTCGACGCCGCGGCACCTTTCGCCGGGCATTTGCCGAAGCGACCGGACCTGACTTATTTCGTCACCCACCCGTGCCATCCGCCGATCTTCAACGACGAGACCGACATGGCGGCCAAGAAGGACTATTTCGGCGGCGTCAAGGCCAAACAGCACATGGTCAGCGCTTTGATGCAGGGACCGGAGGAAGATTTCGCCAAGGGTGAGGCGATCGCAAAGATCATCTGGGCACCGGTTATGCGCTCGCATCGCGTCACGGTCGATCAGATGGCGCTGCTCGAGCCCGGCCTTTCGGAAACGGTATGCGCCTCGCTGCTCGTCGTCATGAAAGAGGCGGTCGACGAGGTGGTGGCGCGCGGGGTCGACAGGCAGGCGGCGCTCGATTTCCTGCTTGGCCATATGAACGTGCTTGGCGCCGTCATCTTCGGCGAAACCAAAGGCGTGTTCTCCGACGCCTGCAACAAAGCGATAGAGTTCGGCAAGCCGGTGCTGATGCGCGACGACTGGAAGCGGGTGTTCGAGCCGGAGGAGATTGCCGCGAGCATTCAGCGCATCACTTGAGGGCAGCGACGCGTTATCCGGAACATGTCACCTGAAATTGTCATTGACTCATTATACCAGCTGGCTTAGCTGTTCGATGGATAGGACCGTCAAGCTTCGCAGCAGGCTCAGGGGCTGGATGAGTGAGGAAGTGGGAAGCGATCCGTCGAGGTGAAGCCGGCAAAGGCTTGTGAATCTGACGCGACCCGCACCTACGGCCGGCTAGCGAAATCGAATGCATATAGCCTTGGGACAAGGCACGGATTTTCAACGGGAGGAATACATGAAACTGACACGCAGAATGACGCTTGCGGCTTTTGCCGGCATGCTGGCGCTTGGCATCGCCGCACCCGCCTATGCGGCGGATTTGATCGCCATCATCACACCCTCGCACGACAATCCGTTCTTCAAGGCGGAAGCTGTCGGCGCGGAGGCCAAGGCCAAGGAACTCGGGTACGAGGCGTTGGTGCTCGTCCATGACGACGACGCCAACAAGCAGTCAGAATTGATCGACACGGCGATCGGCCGCGGCGCCAAGGCGATCATCCTCGACAATGCCGGCGCCGACGCCACCGTCGCCGCGGTGCAGAAGGCCAAGGATGCAGGCGTTCCTTCCTTCCTGATCGATCGCGAAATCAATGCCACCGGCGTTGCCGTCGCGCAGATCGTCTCCAACAATTATCAGGGTGCCCAGCTCGGCGCGCAGGAATTCGTCAAGCTGATGGGCGAGAAGGGTAATTTTGTCGAGCTCGTCGGCAAGGAATCCGACACCAATGCCGGCATCCGCTCCAAGGGTTACCACGACGTCATCGACGACTATCCGGACCTGAAGATGGTGGCGCAGCAGTCGGCCAACTGGAGCCAGACCGAGGCCTATTCAAAGATGGAATCGATCCTCCAGGCCAATCCCGATATCAAGGGCGTGATCTCCGGCAACGACACGATGGCGATGGGCGCCTATGCGGCACTTGCCGCTGCCGGCCGCAAGGACGTGATCGTCGTCGGCTTCGACGGGTCAAACGACGTGCGCGACTCGATCACCTCCGGCGGCATCAAGGCGACAGTCCTGCAGCCGGCCTTCGCGCAGGCGCAGATGGCGGTCGAGCAGGCCAACGACTTCATCAAGAACAAGAAGTCTCCCGCAGAAGAAAAGCAGCTGATGGACTGCGTCCTTGTCAATGGCGACAATGCCGCCAAGCTGGAGACGTTCGCGCTTACCAACTGAGCCGGCGTAACATCAAGCAGCAAGGGACGAGCCGCCGGTTCGTCCCTTGCTTCCATTTCGCCCTTGCTTCCATTTCTCTGGGTGCTCCTGACCGCCATGCCGAACGAACCGACATGTTCAACACGCTGACCCGGCCGATCCTTGTCGCGTCGTTCCTTGCAGCCATAGTCAGCCTGACCGCCTGCAAGATCCTGCCGACGCCGTCAGCGGAAAACGGCGGCACTCGCTCCGCGTTCAATCCCGACAAGATGGTCGAGGACATCTGGGCGGCGAAAGTGATACCCTATCTGCAGCAGAAGGCCGGGCCGTTTCCCGAGGTGCATGCCTTGGCCAAGGCCAATCCCGCCGCTGCCGGGGCCAAATACGGCAACCCGAAAAAGCAGGCGAATTCGCCGTGGACGTTCGCCGTTCGGCTCGAGGGCAAGGTCGTGGCAGCCAACACACAGTCGCGCGCGGCGACGATGGATGTCGATGCCGACGGCGACGGCAAGGCGGACGCGCGGGTGCAGATCGGCCCCGCCATGCGCGGAACCGCACTGCGCGACAGCCTCGATTTCATCCAGTTCAACGATTTCACCAACCAGATCGACTTCGCCCAGTTCGGCAAGGCCTTCAACGCCTATGCCGACAAGACCGTGCTTTCCAAGCTGCCACGCGAGGCACTCGAGGGCCGCAGCGTCAAGATCCTCGGCGCCTATACGCCGGGCAGTGGTCAGGACCTGCCGCTGGTGACGCCGGCGGAGGCAGAGATCGGGCCGAAGCCATGACCGGCGACCATGACGTCATCCTGAAGCTGGAGGATGTCTCGAAAGTCTACTCGGGGACCGTCGCGGTCAAACGTGCGAATTTCGAGGTGCGCAAGGGTGCGGTGAACGTGCTAGTCGGCGAAAACGGGGCCGGCAAATCGACGCTGATGAAGATCATTGCCGGCGTCGAGCAGCCAACGCTCGGGCGCATCCTGCTGGACGGCAAGGAGGTTTCCTTCGCGTCTTCCGGTGACGCGGTGAATCGCGGCATCGGCATGGTTTTCCAGGAGCTGAATCTGTTCGGCAATCTGACGGTCGCCGAAAACATTTTCGCCACCCGCGAGATCACCAATCGCTTGCGCAAGATCGACCGCAAAGAGCAGGAGCGCCGCGCGGCGGAGTTCCTTGAACGGCTGGAGGCCGGCATCCGGCCGGATATGCTGGTCGAGGATCTGCGCATCGGCCAGCAGCAGCTGGTCGAGATCGCCAAGGCGGTTTCGCTCGATGCGCGCATCCTGATCATGGACGAGCCGACCTCGGCGCTCAGCGCGGCGGAGGTCGAGATCCTGTTCAAGGTGATTGCCGACCTCAAGGCACGCGGCGTGGCAATCGTCTACATCTCGCACCGGCTCGAGGAACTGATCCGCATCGGCGATACCATCACGGTGCTGCGCGACGGGCGCATCACCGGCCAGGCGGAGATGAAAGACGTCGACACCCAGTGGATTGTGCGGCAGATGATCGGCTCGGACGCCAAGGACTTCGCCAAGGCCGACGGCCATGTGCCGGGCGCAGAGATATTCCGCGCCGAGGACCTCTGCCTGCCGCGCGTCACCGGCGGACTTGCGGTCGATCATGTCTCGCTCTCGCTGCGCGCCGGCGAGATCCTCGGCATCTACGGCCTGATGGGCGCCGGACGCAGCGAGCTGTTCGATTGCATCATGGGCCGTCACGGCCATTCGACCGGCGCGATATTCATTGACGGCAAAAAAGTGCACGAGCGCGACACGACGCGGCGCATCCGGCGCGGGCTGGCGCTGATTCCCGAAGACCGCCAGCGCGAAGGGCTGGTGTCGATCCTCTCCGTCGCCAACAATCTGACGCTGGCCAGCCTGTCGCGGTTCGTGCGCCTGTTCCACATTCGCGGTGCCGCCGAAAGACAGGCGGTGGCCCGGACGGTGCGCGAACTGGCGATCAAGGTCGCCGATCCGGCGCAGGAAGTCTCGTCGCTATCGGGCGGCAACCAGCAGAAGGTGGTGATCGGCAAGGCGCTGCTCACCGGGCCGAAAGTGCTGCTGATGGACGAACCCAGCCGCGGCATCGACGTCGGCGCCAAGGCCGACGTGTTCCGCACCATGCGCAAGCTGTCGCGCGACGGCCTGGGGATTCTGTTTGCCACCTCGGACCTTGATGAGGTGATGGCGTTGTCCGACCGCATCGCAGTGATGAGCAACGGAAAATTGACCGGCATCTTCGACCGCGCAGAGGCGACGGAGGCCGCGATCGTCGCTGCCTCGGCTTTCGGTCACGGACCGGTCCCGCACGGAGAGCAAGGCGCATGACTGACATTCCAGCCAAGGCGGCGGTCACCTCCATGTCCAGGGGCACGGTCCTGCTGACGCTGATGAAGGCGAGGACGTTTATCGCGCTGATCGCCGTGCTGCTGTTCTTCGCGATAGCTGCCCCCAATTTCCTCTCGGCCGCCAATCTTATCCTGATGTCGAAGCACGTGGCGCTGAACGCATTCCTCGCAATGGGCATGACCTTCGTCATCATCACCGGCGGCATCGACCTGTCGGTCGGCTCGATCGTCGGCCTGTGCGGTATGGTGGCCGGCTATCTCGTGCTGAACGGCATCGACCTGCAGGTCGGCTACAGCATCTATTTCAACGTCTTCGAGATCGCACTGATCACGCTTGCCGTCGGCATATTGATCGGCGCCGTCAATGGCTTGCTGATCACCAGGCTTAACGTTGCGCCGTTCATCGCCACGCTTGGCGTGCTCTATGTGGCGCGTGGCCTGGCGCTGCTGTCGTCCGACGGCCGCACCTTCCCCAATCTCGTCGGCAAACCCGAGCTCGGCACCACCGGGTTCGGCTTTCTTGGCGCCGGCCGGCTGCTCGGCCTGCCGGTTTCGATATGGATTTTGGTCGGCGTAGCATTGGGGGCGGCCTATCTCGCCAAATACACCCCGCTCGGCCGCCATATCTTCGCCGTTGGTGGCAATGAGCGGGCGGCGCGGATCTCGGGTGTCCGCGTCAACATGGTGAAGATGTTCGTCTACATGTTCTCCGGCTTCTGCGCGGCGATCGTCGGGCTGATCATCTCGTCCGAACTGATGGCCTCGCATCCGGCGACCGGAGAGAGCTTCGAGCTCAACGCCATTGCCGCCGCGGTGCTCGGCGGCACCTCGATGTCGGGCGGACGCGGTACCATCGGCGGCACCATTGTCGGCGCCTTCGTTATCGGCATCCTCTCCGACGGGCTGGTGATGATGGGGGTGAGCTCGTTCTGGCAGATGGTAATCAAGGGCCTGGTCATCATCGTTGCCGTCGTCGTCGACCAGGCGCAGCGCCGGCTGCAGAGCCGCGTGACGCTGATGCAGATGGCAAAGGCAGGCTGAGCGTGGCGGAACTGCGGGGAGCGCTGATCGGCTGCGGCTTCTTTGCCGTCAACCAGATGCATGCCTGGCGCGATGTCGAGGGCGCCTCGATTGCCGCCATATGCGACCGCGATCTGGACCGGCTGAAGATCGTCGGCGACCAGTTCGGGATCGCGCGGCGCTATACCGATGCGGCTGCGCTGTTTGCCGGCGAAAGGCTGGACTTCGTCGATATCGCGACCACCGCACCAAGCCACAGAACGCTCGTCGAGATGGCGGCGCAGCACGGTGTTCCGGTAATCTGCCAAAAACCGTTTGCGCCGACGCTGGCCGACGCCAAGGCGATGGTGAAGGCCAGTGCCGACGCCGGCGTGCCTCTGATGGTGCATGAGAATTTTCGCTGGCAGTCGCCGATCCAGGCGGTGCGTACCGTGCTCGACAGCGGCGAAATCGGCACCCCTTTCTTCGGACGGGTCTCGTTCCGCTCGGCCTATGACGTGTTCTCCGGCCAGCCCTATCTGGCGACCGGAAGGCGCTTCATCATCGAGGATCTCGGCATCCACATCCTCGACATCGCCCGCTTTCTGCTGGGCGACGTCTCGACGGTCACCGCGCGAACGGCGCGCGTCAACCCCGGCATAGCCGGCGAAGACGTTGCGACGATGCTGATGGACCACACGAGCGGCGCCACTTCCGTGGTCGACTGCAGCTATGCCAGCAAGCTCGCGACAGAACCTTTCCCCGAGACGCTGATCGAGATCGACGGCAGCGACGGCACGATCCGGTTGGCGCAGGGCTACCAACTCACCGTCACCGGCAGGAGCGGGACCGTCGTCAGCGACGTCTCGCCACCGCTGCTGGCCTGGGCATCGCGACCATGGCACAACATCCAGGAAAGCGTCGTCGCAATCCAGCGGCATTGGGTCAATTGCCTGATCAACGGAACCGAGCCCGCGACCTCGGGCGCGGACAACCTCAAGACCTTAGCGCTGGTCGAGGCAGCGTACGCCGGCGCCGCAAGCCGGGAGCTGGTGCAACTCGACGCCTCGCTGAAATGACAGCCGACGCCTTCCTCCTCTATGGTACACGTGCAGTTGAAGCCGAACCGGTCAGGCTTTGCGCCGGCACGCTGACGGCCGACTTCGTCAACGGCAATCTGCGCACCATCCGGCATGGCAGCACCGAGGTTCTGCGTGCCATCGCCTACATCGTCAGGGATCGCGACTGGGGCACCTACGAGCCGGCGCTCACCAATCTTATTATCGAGCAGGATGCCGAGGCTTTTTCCGTCAATTATTCGGCAAATTGCCGGGCACCGGACGGCAGCCGGCTCGACTTCCGTGCGACCATCAAGGGCTCCGCCAATGGCCAATTGGTCTTCGACGTGAGCGCCTGTCCCGACAGCGATTTCGAAACCAATCGCTGTGGCTTCTGCATCCTGCATCCGATCGCCGGCCTGGCAGGCAGCCAGGTCACGGTCGAGCATACCGATGGCAGCGTGGTCGCGACGCGACTTCCAGAACTGATCGATCCCTGGCAGCCGTTCAAGGATCTGCGGGCGATCACCCACGAGGTCCGGCCGGGCGTCACCGCCGAATGCCGGATGGAGGGCGATGTGTTCGAGATGGAGGACCAGCGCAACTGGTCGGATGCCTCCTACAAGACCTATGTCCGGCCGTTGGCGCTGCCGTGGCCCTATGTGCTGCCTGCCGGCAAGACCTTCCGCCAAACCATCAGCTTGCGGGTAGAGGGCCGCTGCCGTGGCAAGCGCCGAACCGATTCGTGTCACGCTCGGCCAAGCCGGACCGGCGCTGCCGGATATCGGCGTTATCATCTACCCGGACGAGGTCGAGGCGGTGCTGGGCAAGCTGCCGATGCTGTCAGAGCTTGGTCCGCAGCAATTGATGTTCCACTTTGACCCGACGCGCGGTCACGGGCTCGCCGCCTTGCGGTCCTATGCGCGGCTCGCCGCCGCCTATCCGGTCCGGACAACGCTCGAATGTGTCATCGCCGGCGACGGCGATCTCGACGCCGAGCTTTCAGGCGTCGCCGACAAGGTGCGCCAGGCAGGGCTCAGGCTCTCGGCCATTGCCGTCTCACCCTCGGTCGACCGGCAGTCGACGCCGCCGGGCAGCGCGTGGCCGCAATGCCCGCCGCTCGAAGATGTCTATGCCGCGGCGCGGCGCGCCTTTCCCGACACCCGCCTCGGCGGCGGCATGTTCAGCTATTTCACCGAACTCAATCGCAAGTGTGTGCCGGCCGACCCGCTCGATTTCGTCACGCATTGCACCTGCCCGATCGTGCACGCCGCCGACGATCTCAGCGTCATGCAATCGCTGGAAGCATTGCCGTTCATCGCCGCGTCGGTGCGGGCGATCTTCGGGCCAAAACCTTATCGGATCGGGCCGTCGACCATAGCCATGCGCCAGAACCCTTATGGCGGTGCGACCAAGCCCAATCCCGACCGTCAGCGCATCGCCATGGCCGACCGCGGCCCTCGCCATGCCGGGCTGTTCGGGGCCGCATGGACGATCGGCTATGCCGCCCGCGTTGCGCCGGCAGGGCTCGAAATGCTCACGCTCTGCAGCTTCACCGGACCATTCGGCGTACTGGCCTCGTCGGGCGAACCTGTCGAAGAAGGTACACCCCGGCCGATTTTCCACGCGGTGAAAGGACTTTGCGAACTGGCCGGCCATGCGCAAGTGGCGGCGACAACGAGCGATGAGACGCGGGTGCTGGCACTGGCCGGCCGCTCCCAGACAGACAAGATCATCGTCTGGCTGGCGAACCTTGCCCCGGACGATGTTCCGGTCGACCTTTCCGGGCTCGGCTCCGATCAGGGCCTTTTGAAGATCTGGGATGGACGAACGTCACGCCAGATTCAGCGAGACGCGTCGGACCGAGACCGTCTTGTGATGACGCCCTACGCAATCGTCCGGATCGGCTGAAGTCATTTGCCGGGGCTCATGGATAGCCGCACTTCCGTAGCGATTGCCCGCAGCCGCAGCACTTCCCTTGCCGACTTGTCACCGGATTTGCTTTCGAAACTCGCCTGGTGCCATTCCAGTTGTCCTGGAAAAAAGACGGCTAAACGAGGCGACGTCCTGATATCCCACCCGATAGCAAATTTCTGAAACGCTCAGTTTCGTTTCCTCAAGCATGGATTTTGCCGACTCCAGCCGCCGCTCCTGGATCCATTTTCCCGGCGTTGTCTGGAGTTCGTCGACAAATCTGCGAGACAGGGTTCGCGAAGACATGCCCAATTCGGTTGCGAGAAATTTCGGATCGATTTCCGCCATCTTGTCTTTCGAGAGCTCGCGCAGCTTGTTCTCGAATGGGCTGGCCTCGTTCGAAATTTCGTCGAGAGAAAATTCGTAGGGACTCTGGAATTGGCGCGGCGGCGGCAGGACCAGAAGTTTTCGAATGATCCGCTCCTCCTTCGAGAAGCCCAGATCGATCAGCAAAGCCCTGGCGAGTTCGAGTCCGGAAAACCCGCCTCCACATGTGTAAAGGCGGTCCTGGCGAATGAGCAGGCGGGAAGCGTCCCATCGCACCTGCGGGAACCGGCGGCTTGCCTCGGCTTTCAGCCACCAGGATATCGTTGCGCGTTTACCGTCCAATAATCCCGAATTGGCGAGCAGATAACATGCGCCGCAATGTGCTGCGATGATTGCGTCCTGCTGCTGCGCGAGCGCGATCAGCGGTGTTGAATGTTCACTCTCCTCGTCGAGCGAGCGCAGAAGCTCCGGAATCTCGACACCCGGCATCGCAATGAGAATCAAGACATCCATTTTCCGGGATGGTTGAGCCTTCGTCGGGAAGGAAATTCCGGTGCTTGATATGGACGGCGCGCCCCTCGAAACGAACTCACAGGAAAGAACCTGTGAATGGCAGACGTCATTCACAAGTTGAAACATCTCCACAAGCGTCGAGACAACGGCCGAATAGAAATTCGACGGCAGCCAGATCACGACATGCAGGCTCCTGTCAGCCATCGCGGTCCTCCCGGTATCGTTCTCGTCGGATGGCAAGTCTAGCATAGTCTTTGCCAGAATTGCCAATCCGAGAAAAAGCGCGGCGCCTCCTGAACGGCCGTGGACGGCCTTGCTGACGAAAGCGGGCCGCGAAATCCATGGCTGGGAAGATGCAATGCTGAAATCGTTGAAATACATCGGATTCAGACGGCAATATAAAACTGCGCTGGTCCGGGCTCAGGCTGATCTGTGGTCAGTCAGAAGGCCGAGAACAAGGGTCCGAACCGCGACGCCGGTCAGGACCTGCGCTTGATTTCAGTTGCCGGAATTCATCACGTAGAGCGCGCGCGAGCGTTCGAGGTGCTTGATCATCGCCTTCTCGGCGCCATCCGCATCCTTGGCTTCGATGCATCCGACGATCTCTTCGTGCTCGGTCAGCGTGAACTTTTCCTTGCCGGTCCAGATCAGCATTTCAGTGTGGTATTCCTTTAGCCAGCCAAGCATTGCTTCGCTGACGGCGACATAGATCGGGTTGCCGGATACTGCCGCGATCTGGGTGTGGAATTTCATGTCGGCGGATATGAAGGCTTCCGAGTCGCCACGATGGCTGCGCTGTTCTGCGACCGTTGCCCGCAACCGCTGCACGTCCTCTGCGGTGGCCTTTTCAGCGGCTTCCCTGACCATGCCGCGCTCGAAGAAGATGCGCGCGTTCTTGAGGTGCTCGAGCGTGTCCTTCGATGACGACAGGATGATCTTGGCTGCGCCATCGACCTGCTTGATGATCGACTTGGCGGTCAGCTGCAGCACCTTGGCCCGCTCACCATGCGAGATCGCGACCAGCCCCATATTGCTCAACGCCTGCATCGCCTCGCGGATCGCCGGCCTGCCGACCTCGAAGCGCTCCATCAATTCGCGTTCCGACGGCATGTCGTCACCCGGCAGCAATTCGCCGCTGGTGATCAAGCGCTTCAGCCTCAAGAATACTTCGTCGGAAAGCTTGCGCCGGACGATCGGCTCCGAACGGTTCATCGTCGCGAATCACTCCTTTGACCGGCCTATATCTAGCATTTCTGCCGGGAATTCGGGAACGCCTGTCGCCTGCTCGCCCATCCAGCGGGATTGGATAGGGCTTGCAATGCTTATGTACTCATTATACCAGATTAGGAGGGCAAGGAACCTCTTTCGAACCATCCCGGCAAGCCGCGCGAATATGATTGTTCTCACCTATCGCATCGAAACACCCGGCAATATCGAGGCGCTGGCGGCCAAGATCGCAAGCGACCAGTCGACCGGAACCTTCGTCGCGCTGGCCGGCGAGACCGAGGAGCTCAAGGCCAGAGTCGCGGCGCGCCTCCTGGCGATACGGCATCTGCCGGATGCGGATCGGCCGTCTCTTCCCGAAACCGATCCCGAAGCCAGCAATGGCCCGGTCAAGCGCGCCGACGTCGACATCGCGTTTCCGCTGGACGCCATCGGCACCGATCTGTCGGCGCTGATGACCATCGCCATCGGCGGCACGTTTTCGATCAAGGGCCTGTCCGGCATCCGTGTGGTCGACATGAAGCTACCCGAGGAGTACCGGGGCGTGCATCCGGGTCCGCAATTCGGCGTCACGGGCAGCCGCAGGCTGACCGATGTCGCGGATCGTCCGATCATCGGGACCATTGTCAAGCCGGCGCTGGGGCTCCGCCCGCACGAGACCGCCGCGATGGTGCAAGAGCTGATTGCCGCCGGCGTCGACTTCATCAAGGACGACGAGAAACTGATGAGCCCGGCCTATTCGCCGCTGTCGGAGCGGGTGAGGGCAATCATGCCGCTGATCCTCGACCACGAGCAGAAGACCGGCAAGAAGGTCATGTACGCCTTTGGCATCTCACATGCCGATCCAGACGAGATGGTGCGAAACCACGATCTGGTGGCAAAGGCCGGCGGCAATTGCGCCGTGGTCAACATCAATTCGATCGGTTTCGGCGGCATGGCTTACCTTCGAAAACGCTCCAGCCTGGTGCTCCATGCCCACCGCAATGGCTGGGACATTCTCACCCGTCATCCCGGCCTTGGCATGGATTTCAAGGTCTGGCAGCAGTTCTGGCGCCTGCTCGGCGTCGACCAGTTCCAGATCAACGGCATCGCTTCGAAATACTGGGAACCCGACTGGTCCTTCGTCGAATCCTTCAAGGCGGTGACCACGCCGATCTTTTCGTCGGCCGATTGCGCATTGCCGGTCGCCGGCTCCGGCCAGTGGGGCGGGCAGGCGCCTGAAACCTTCCAGCGAACCGGCCGGACGGTCGATCTTCTCTATCTCTGCGGCGGCGGCATCGTCAGCCACCCGGACGGGCCGGGCGCCGGCGTGCGCGCCGTGCAGCAAGCCTGGCAAGCAGCGGTCCAGGACATCCCGTTGGCGGATTATGCCTTGAGCCACGTCGAGCTGGCGCGGTCGATCGAGAAGTTCGGCGGCGGCAAGGCGGCCTGACGCCATGCAAAACCTGCTTCTGAGTTATTACGGCGACGACCTGACCGGCTCGACCGACGTCATGGAGGCGCTCGAGCTCGGTGGGATGCCGACCGTGCTGTTCATGCGCCAGCCGGACGAGGCGCTGCTTTCGAAGTTTGCGCATTGCCGCGCCGTCGGGCTGGCCGGCAGCAGCCGCAGTGAGACGCCGCAGTGGATGGACACGCATCTGCGAGATGCCTTCGCCTGGCTGAAGGCCCTCAACGCCGAGATCTGCCACTACAAGGTCTGCTCGACCTTCGATTCCAGCCCGGCGATCGGCAGCATCGGCCGGGCGATCGAGATCGGCCGCTCGGTTTTCCGGCAAGACGGCGTGCCGCTGGTGGTCGGCGCGCCGCAGCTGAAGCGCTACACCGCCTTCGGTCATCTCTTCGCGGCCTATCGCGAAAAATATTTCCGCATCGACCGCCATCCCGTGATGAGCCGCCATCCGACCACGCCAATGGATGAATCCGACCTGCTGATCCATCTGTCGCGCCAGACCGACCTCAGCTCTGGGCTGGTCCACCTGGCGACGCTGCAGTCTGGGTCGCCGTCGGAAGCATTCGACCGGCTTGTGGAGAATGGCACAGCTATCGTGCTTGTCGATGTCGATAGCCTGGAAACCCAGGCGCTTGCCGGCAACGAGATTTGGCGCGCTCGCAAGCCGGGCGGTTATTTCGTCGTCGGTTCTTCGGGCATCGAATATGCCTTGCTGGCCGAATGGGCATCGAATCGGATCGTGGATGCCAAACCCGCCTTTTCGCCGCCGGGCGCTGCCGACAGGATCGCCGTGGTCTCGGGGAGCTGCTCGCCGACGACGGAACGACAGATCCGGCATGCTCTGGCCGATGGCTTCGACGGGATCGAGCTCGACCCGGTCGAACTGGTTTCCGAGGCTTCGAACGACGCTATTGTGCGCGCGGTTGCAACCGGCCGCTCCAGCCTACGGGCCGGGCGGAGCGTCGTCCTCTACACCGCGCTCGGACCTGCGGCCGACCGCGGTGCTGAAATCGATCGCCGGGAAGGCGCCCGCCATAAGCTCGGCCGCAGCCTTGGCGAGCTTCTGCGCGAACTGACGCTGCAAGAGAAGCTACTGCGCGTGGTCATCGCCGGCGGCGACACATCGAGCCACGCACTTGGCCAGATGGGCATCGACGCGCTGACGGTGCGAATGCCGCTGCCGGCATCGCCGGGCTCGCCGCTTTGTGTGGCGCATTCGCGCATAAAGGCGATTGACGGGCTGGAAATTGCCCTCAAGGGCGGGCAAGTCGGAACCGACCGCTATTTCTCCGCTATTCGCGATGGGATCGGCGGTTGAGAGCAGGGGATATCCGGTCAAAGCGGTGATGCTCAATCGAGATCGAGGATAGTCATTAGCCGGCAAACCAGAAACTTCAGGCGTTCAGATCAGCGGCAACGCAACTCATCCCGGTATCTTGTATGGCCTATCGCCCTGCCTGGACGATACTGACGGGCATAGGCAACACAGGCGTCCACCGTGCTGACACAGAGCGCATCGCGGTTGTTCGGCAGGTTGTTGTCGCCGGCGTAGGCAATCTCGGCAACACGGCCGTCAACCATGCGAATTTGCGTGTTGCAGTAGCCGCCGGGGGCGACGTTGACGGAACCTCCGAGCGCCGGAACGGGGCCAATGGCCACGGTCGGAACCGCAATATTGAGATTGCCGCGTTGAACGACGCGCTGATAGGTCCAGATCTGGCCGGATTTGCCGACATCGGCAGTGGCGGTCGGAAAGCCCGCGCACATTCGAACGTCCGCCTCGCTAAGGCCGACCATCTCTTTGCGGGCCGCCGCCGCCGTGGCGTCCTCCTTAGCAGTGCTCGACGTGTCGTCGGGCATGACGCAGGAAGACAAGATGGCGGCGCTTGCCGGTAGAAGGAGAAGGGCAAGCTTTCTCGTCTTGAAAGATGTCATACCAACTTCGGATTGTACGGGAGCCCCGAATGCCAACCTAGGAAGTGGGCCAATCGAGTCAACCGGCAGAAATTCACGAAGTCGTTTGGTACTTCATTCCGTCGCACTCATCTGCTGCAAGAGATTGAGGCTGCCGCCGTGATCCTCGCGCCCTATCTTCCGCCAGGGGCATCGGATTTCCAAACCCGACCCCTTCTTGTCAGATGTACTGGCGCACGGTGCTGTGACTTTGGTTCGGCCGACGGTGTGCTAGTTTCCAGCCAAATTGCTCCGGAGACGTCATGCCTATCAAGCTGCAAGAAATCGCCCTCGCTCTTCTGCTGTTGGTTGCCGGAGTTGCGGTCGGTCATGCGGAGACGGCCCAGCGGCCGCCGCCCACAGGCGGGGTTCTCTCGCTCCTGCCATCGCCGCAGATTTCCGATCATTCGATCGTCATTGCCGGACGCACGCTCGATTACGAGGCCAAGGCCGGCACGCTGTCATTGCCGTCGGGCAAAGGCGATATCACCGCCGAGATTTTCTATGTCGCCTATGCTCTGCACGCCGGGAAAGAAACGGGACCGGATCCGCGTCGCCCGATCACCTTCGTGTTCAATGGCGGTCCGGGAGCAGCTTCCGCATATCTTCATCTCGGCGCGCTCGGTCCGCGGGTCCTGGCGACGGCGGCCGATGGAAGTTTCCTGCCGCCGCCGCAGAGGCTGCTCGATAACCCCGACACTTGGCTCGACATGACCGACTTGGTCTTTGTGGACCCTGTCGGAACCGGTTACAGCCGTGAAGCGCCCGGCACGGGGGCACACAGCTTCTGGGGCGTCAGCCAGGACGCCGCGTCGATAGGCGCGTTTATCCGGCTCTATCTGGCGCAGACCAAGCGTACGGCATCGCCTGTCTTCTTGGCTGGTGAAAGCTATGGCGGCTTTCGAGCAGCGTTGCTCGCCAGGAAGCTTCAGGAAGACATCGGCATCAGCCCGAGCGGCGTCGTGCTGATTTCGCCGGCGCTCGAATTCACGCTGGTGCGCCCGGACGAGTTCCAGCCGCTCCACTGGGCGCTGGAACTGCCGTCGCTGGCGGCAGTGCGCCTGCACAGCGAAGGCGTTTCCGGCCCGGCTCTGCAGGAGCGGCTGGCCGAAGTCGAACGCTATGCGCTCGGCGATTATCTGGCTGCGCTGACCGGTGGGCTGGAGCAGGGTGGAGGCCTGGCGAGCCAACGTGTCGCCGCAATCACTGGTCTGCCGTTCGATCTCGTCCAGCGGCACTTTGCCCGCATTCCCATAGGGCTCTTCGCCAAGGAGTTTGCGCGGGCAAAGGGCAATGTTCTCAGCGCCTATGACGGCAACATCGCTACAGCGGACGTGGCGCCAGAGAGCCTGGGAGTCGAGGGTCCCGATCCGGTGCTCGATCGAAGCGTGCCGGCGCTCACCTCCGCTTTCGTCGGCTATGTGCGTGATGAATTGAACTTCCGCACGGATATCAGCTATCGGCTTCTCAATCGCGAAGTCAGCGGCAATTGGGACTATGGAACGAGCCCGACGCGTCAGGGCTATGCGGGTGTCATGGGCGACCTTCAGCAGGCGCGCACGCTGAACCCCAGCCTCGGCGTGCTTATTGTCAACGGCTACAGCGATCTGGTGACGCCGTACATGGGCTCGCGCTATCTGCTTAGTCAAATTCCTTCGCTTGCGGGCGCAAGGCCCATTCGCAGCGAGGTGCTGGAAGGCGGGCACATGATGTACCTGAGGCCGGATGGGCGGGCGGCACTGAAGCAGGCTGCGTCCGAGCTTTACCGAACGACGCAATGAGACGGTTTGCGCAAAAAAGCGGCGGATACGCTGTTCGCGCTCTCATCAGGCCCTAGTTCCATCGCGATTGATCGGTTACACACCTAGGATGGCGTCTTTTAGCGACGTTCGACAGCGGATTAGCCGGCTCTCCAGAATTGCGCCACTGGTGCGGCGTTCTGCCGAGCGGGCCATTCGGAATACCAGGCCACACAGGCTGAGAAGCCTCGTCGACCGCTGGAATGAGCTGTCGCTGGCCACGCAGTTCCTGCTCGCGGGTGGCCTATTCTCCCTGTCGGCCATGGTGGTGGTGGGGATTTCCGTCACGAGCCACATAGAAGCCGTGGTCACGCAGAATTCGGCATCGGCTACGGCTCTTTACGTGGACAGCGTTATCGCGCCGCTGCTTCCGGATATGCGTAAGAGCGAAGTCCTCGACGAGAGCGTCGCCCATGCGCTCGATGAAACGCTGGGACAAGGGGCGCTCGGCACAAGGCTCGAATCCTTCAAGCTCTGGCGTCGCGACGGAACCATCCTGTATTCGACCGACAAGACATTGATCGGCAAGCGCTTTGAACCCAGCGAGAATCTCCGGGCGGCATTTGCAGGCCAAATGGTTTCGGAGTTCGACAAGCTTGACGATCCGGACAGCGAGGCCGAAAGAGCCAGCGGCTTGCATCTCCTCGAGATCTACAATCCTGTGCTACAGCCATGGTCGGGGGAAGTGGTAGCCGTTTCGGAATTCTACGAGGTCGCCACTGATTTTGAAAAAAACCTGCGTCAGGCACTCATTCGAACCTGGCTGGACGTTGCTGCCGTCACGGCGGCTTTCTTTCTCGGGCTCTCGGCAATCGTATTCCGTGGCAGCCGCACGATCAGCTTGCAGAGCCGCTCGTTGAAGCAGCGTATTGCCGAGCTTTCCGACCTGCTTGCTCAAAACAGACTGTTGAGGCTGCGGGTGCAGCGTGCCTCGCAGCGCGCCACCGCACTTAACGAACGCTATCTCAGGCGCATTGGTGCGGACTTGCACGATGGTCCCGCGCAACTGGTTGCTCTCGCGGCGCTGAGAATCGACAGCCCCATCATTGCCGATCCCGCTACGCCGCAATCGAAGCGCGCGCAGGAATTGCTTGCCATCAAAGCACATCTGGACGATGCCATGCGCGAGATCAGGAGCATCAGCAAGGGCCTTGTCCTTCCGCATATCGAGCATGCCGAACTGGGTGAAATTCTCCAGCTTGCCGTACAGGCGCACGAAGAACGAACGGGCGTCAAAGTGAGACTATCGATGACCGGCGGCCATAAACCCTTGTCACCGGCGGCCAAGATCTGCATTTTCCGCTTCGTCCAGGAGGCGCTGAACAATGGATTCCGTCATGCCGGAGGTGAAGGTCAGTCGGTCGAGAAACATTTCGACGGCGAACGCGTTTGTATCGAAGTGTCCGACGCCGGCCCCGGCTTTGACCCACAAATCGTGCGTCCCGAGAGGCTGGGGCTCGTTGGGCTGCGCGAGCGGGTGGAAAGCCTCGGGGGCCAGTTTACCGTGACTTCCTCACAAAGTGGCACGATCGTGAAAATGGCTCTCAACATCGTTGAAATGGGGCAGACATGACCGCAGCCATCAAGCTCGCCATCGTCGACGACCATCCGCTGTTCAGGGAAGGCGTTGTGCGCACGCTCGATCAGATCGGCGGGTTCGAGATCGTCGGTGAGGGAAGCAGCAGAGACGATGCTCTGCGGATAATCGAAGACCAGCGGCCCGACATTCTGCTGATGGACATCTCCGTTCCTGGAGGTGGCCTTGGCGTGATCGGACCGGCCCTGGAGCGGTATCCGGCACTGAAAATTGTGATGCTGACCGTTTCGGAAGAAAACCAGCATGTGATGACCGCGTTGCAGAGCGGGGCAAGAGGCTATGTTCTGAAGGGGGTCGGGTCGAGGACGTTGGCTGCGATCCTGCGCACGGTAGCGTCGGGCGAACGATATGTCTGTCCACAATTGTCGGCGCGCCTGTTGGCCGATCTGTCGGCTCAATCAAAAGAGCCGGCGAAAGCTGACGGACTTGCCGAACTCACCAGCCGCGAAAGGGAGATCCTGACGCTGGTTGCCGCGGGACTGAGCAACAAAAGGATCGGGCTTCGGCTGAACCTGCATGAGAAAACGATAAAGCACCACATGACGCGAATCCTGGCTAAGCTCAACGTCAGCAACAGGACCGAAGCGGCGATGAGCTTGCGCGACGCGACTGAACGCCGGAATCCGCCTGTTCGCGATCACGCTTGAGCCGAAATTGCCGCACGGCCCGGCTATGTGAACTGGCCCTCAGTCGATCATTTCAAGCAACCTGTCCCGATCGGAACGCGTCGCCATGCGCCGAATGATGGTGCGGCCCTTGGCATCCCGCATTTCATATTGGCCGCTATCGACGCGCTCGCTGAGGCCGTTCGAATGCATCACGCCAATGCTCGGCCCACTCACCTCGACCCGGTCTCCCGTGGTTGCATTGATAAAGAGTTTTGGCCTGCTGCCCGGGCTGCCCGGGTTTACCGCAGGGGCGGGATCAGGGGGATTGTCGTCCTGCGACTTTGCTTTGCCCTTGCCGGCTCCGGCGTTCGAGTTTGAATTGCTGGAGTTTCCACCGGAATTGCCCGAATTGCCGTTCCCGTTACCATTCCCCCCGTTGCCATTTCCATTCCCGTTGCCGTTCCCGCTGTCTCTGGCCCAGGCAGCCTGCGGGGCGAGCGTCGGCGACAGTGCGTCGAACATGACGCGATAGGGGCTCACAACGAGAACGAAGGTCAAAACGACTACAGAAATGCCGACATGACGTCCTCGTGAAGATCCGGTCCTTCGTCTCCGGGTCGTCATCAATGAACTTGCCAGTCGCATCTCGGAAATCGCCTTAATCATACGGACCTGTCGTGCTGCCTCCTGTTCGAATTCGTGTGATGTTTAAAACAACGGTTTGTATCCGGTAGGTCAAGACCCACCAGTCCCACGAGGGTAACTGGTGGGTCTCGCTGGCGCAGGAAGGGACTATTTACTGCGCAAGTCTTTTGCCTTCGCTTCGTTGCGCCTCTCGGCGCCGACTTCTCATCGTCAGCCAACAATAAATCCAATGGCCGCGATCCCGAAACACAGGCCAAATAACGGAAAAAGCAGCCAACGCGCCTGGTGAACGCTCGGATCCATAGCGGCCTCCTGTAACAGTCGGCATCGCAACGGGCCTCCTCGGAACTCGGTTCCTGAAACTCTCGCGTTTTGGGCTTTTGCGATAGCAGCCTCGGACCAAAGTTTGGCTGTGTTGGCCCTTGGTCGACAGGCCTACAGACTGAAGTCCCTATGCCAGGAGCCACCCTGCATTCGGCAACCTTTGTGTCCACCAGCGGCGCGATCCACCGGTCGCTTCGAATGCTTCGCGTTCCTGGCTCTATGGCGAAGCGACGTTGGTCCACCGCATGTCATTGAAACTCACCAGTACAGATTCATATGCGGATTGAGTCGGATGTCTCCTCCCATTGCGTCCGGCGCGTTCCCCTCTGGAGGTTACAGACCTTCACGCTTGGCCGGGCTAAACAGTCCGGCCTTCTTCTTTTGGTCATTTGCTTCCATCGGTCATCTGTGCAGCGAATTCCATCGATCATCTGTGCAGCGAATTCGCCTGACGACTCCAATTGCGAGGCATCGTAAAATCAATTTGCAAATGCATTGATTTGCTCGTGCACGGCACCGCACGGAGCCTTCGAACTCAGGCGCATTTTTGCGACGCGTCGAGGCATTTTCGCGGCAGCGCGCGATCTTGCCTTACCTCCGCGTCAGCTGCGAGGTGGAAGTTTCTGGACAGACCAGGTGTTGCCGTCGGGATCCTTAAAGAAGACAAATCTGCCCCAGGGAAAATCCTTGATATCGCTGACCTCGATACCTTGAGCGGCCAGGTATCGGTGTGCCTCATCGATATCGGGCACGACCAGTTGCAGGCCCCTTATGGATCCTGGGGGGCTGTCGACGACCCCGTTGCCCATGGCAATCGAACAGGCCGAACCGGGCGGCGTCAATTGCACGAAACGTATCTCGTCGCTTACGGTGTGGTCGTGATCGAGATGAAAGCCGACCTTACCAACATAAAAGGCAATTGCTCTATCGACGTCCGATACGGGGACCGGGACTAGTTCCAGCTTCCAATCCATGACAGCCCTTTCGCAGCTTGATCGGCAAGAGGTGCCCAACACCGTGGGCGACATCCCGCCATCTTCCCAATGCCATTGTCGGCGCGAGCCGCTCAAACAGTCAAGAGATCCAGGGTTCGGTCGGAGACTTCAACGCCGGGTCGGCCTAAGCTCCCCACGCCGGACATTTTCACAGGACCGCGAAACAATTATGTCCGGTCGCCGTTTCGCCCGCAGAACCTTTCGAGGAGGCGACGATGAGCGCAACCGGCTTGGACGTCTTTGACAAAACGCTGCAAATAACAAACATCTGGCTTGACGAGATCATGGCGGATCTTGGTCCGGATCGACACGTCGCCTGGCATACATTAGGCGCCGTTCTGCGAACCCTTCGGGACAGGCTGCAGATCGGACTGGCGGCCAAATTGGGAGCGGAACTGCCGCTGCTCGCGCGCGGCGCCTACTATGATCGCTATCGACCCGCCGACATGCCCGACAAGACACGCTCGCTTGAGGAGTTCCTGCAACACATCGCCGATGAATTGAAATCGACCCGTCCTGTCGATCCCGAGGATGCGGCACGCTCAGTCCTGCGTGTGCTTGCACGACATATCGACCTTGGCCAGTCGGCAAAGGTGCGGGATGCGCTGCCAAAGGAAATCCAGGTCCTCTGGCCCGAAAGCGTGGGCGTCAAGTAGCGGCTAAAGTCAGAGGTTAGTGGAGCACACCGGAACGGACTATGCGCCACGCTAAATGGCGAAGTTCTCAGCCGGGATGGACGCTCGCGGCTTAACCTGGAAAGATCGTGAAACCGCCGTCGACGCGGATGACCTGCCCGTTGATGAAGCGCGCGCGCGGACCGGCGAGGAAGGCCACCGCTTCGGCGATCTCTTCAGGCTCCGCATACCGGTTCAGCGATTTCTTGCTCGAATCCATGCGCTGCGGATCGACCACCCGGCTCGCCTGGAAGCGTGCCGTCTTGGTGGCGCCGGGGCTCACCGCATTGACGCGTACGCCGTCGTCGATCAATTCCTTGGCGAGGCAGCGCGTATAATGGACGACGGCTGCCTTGAGCGTCGAGTAGACCACCTCGGGCGAGCATCCGATATGCGCCGCCGCCGAGGCGATGTTGATCACCGAGCCCGAGCCACGCTTGACCATCGGCGGAACGAACGCCTGGCAGACCAGTATCGTGCCGATGAGGTTATTGTCGGTGAGAACCTTGATGTCGTCGTAGTCGATGTCGAGCGCGTTGTTGGGATTGGGCTTTACGCCCTTGGCGCCGATGTCGCCGCCGGCGCAGTTGACCAAGACGTGCACGTCGCCAAGATCCGCCTCGATCTTCCTCTTCATTTCGGCGACGGCCTGCTTGTCGCCTATATTGCCGGTGACCGCGGTCACCCGCGTTCCATGCTTCTCCAAACCTCGGGCAGAGTCGCCGAGATCCGCGAATTCGCCGTATTGAGATGGCCGGGTCCAATCGAGGTCGTGGACCGCGACGTTTGCGCCAAGTTCGGCCAAGCGGTCGGCCATCACGCGGCCGAGGCCGCGTCCCGAGCCGGTGACGAAGGCCGTCAGGCCGCTGAGTTCTCGGGCAGTCATGCTGATTTCTCCATTGCAATGAAATCGAATTTCTTCATGTTGACGGCGCTGCGCCGGATCATGTCGAGCTCGTACGAAACGAGCGCGCCGTCATCGTCCCGTTCCCACGGCGTGCGGTAGTCGGCGTCGTCCGCAAGGCGGTTCAGGCGCGCAGCACTCAGGCAGGCGGCGAATTCGCGTGCGGTCTTCGGCGCATATCCGTTCCACCAGTCGTCGGTGAGACAGCGAACGTGACGGGCCTCCAGCGCGCCGGGCTCAAGCACGGCCGTCAGCGTGTCGTGGTGCTCGCCCAGGATGGCTGCCAGTTCGGCGAAAGGCACGGCGCCGTCGCCGATCGCGCAGCGGACCAGGCGGTAGCCCTTATCCGTGAACTGGACGCGATAATCCTTGAGGTGAACGTGGCGGACATGCGGCGCTATCCGGCGCGTGAAGGCAAGCGGCGCCTCGCCGACAGGAAAGGTGTTGCCGGTATCGTAGGTGATGCCGACGCCCGGCCCGCCGAATTCGCAGAACGCGACCAGTTCGTCGCTGCCGAAGTCCTGATGGTTCTCGATGCCGAGCACGCGGCCCTCAGCCGCCGCACGCGGCCCCCATTTCGTCAAGGCAGCGCGAATCGTTGCGTTGAACTCGCTCCATTTCGTACCCCACGCATTGCGGTCGCCGCACAGGACGGGCGTCAGTGCGATGCGGATCGTTGTTGCCTCGAGCAGGCGCGCGGCCCGAAAGGCGTTGTCCAGCGGACCTGCCACGAGAAATCCGCCACTAACCACCGGAACGGTGTCCAGCGCGGCCAGACGCCTGCGCAGCGCGACGATCTCGGCGTCCGATAATTCGGTCAACCAGGGCTCGTAGATCTCGAGCGTGCGTGCGCCCAGTTCCTGCGCCAGCGCTATGAAGCCTGCCAGCCCCACGCCGTTCGGATTGTGCCGCGGCGTGCCGCGGCCCTGCAGGCCGAGATAGTAGGTCAGTCCGTAGGGGTTGAGGCCGAGACGAAGCATCAGCTTGGCGGTTCCAATTGAGAGCGGAGAGGTGTCACTAGCGCAGACCGGCATCGACGGTGATGGACTGCTTGGTGATCATGCGGCTGTCGTCTGCGGCCAGGAAGAGCACGGTGCGTGCAATCTCCTCGCCCAGCAGAACGCGTCGGATCAGTTGCCGCTGCACCGTCTGGTCGAGTGTCTCCTGCGTTTTGAACCACAGCTCGCGCTGCCGCTCGGTCATGACGGCGCCAGGTTCGACCGCATTGACGCGGATGTTATCCGGTCCGAACGACCGCGCCAAAGCACGCGTCAGCGCCACCACAGCCCCCTTGGCGGTGGCGTAGGCCACCATCTGGTCCGCTCCGAAACGCCAGGCAATGGAGGAGAAGTTTATGATCGAGCCGAAGCCGAGTTCCTTCATATGCGGATGCACTGCCTGCGCGGCGAAGAAGTGATGTCTCAGATTGACGTCGAAGCTGCGGTCCCAATAGTCAGCCGTCACCTCGTCGATGGGATGGCGCTGATCATTGGCAGCGTTATTCACCAGGACGGCGACCGGACCAATCCGCGCGCGCACGCCTGCTACCGACGCCTGCAGCGCATCGACGTCGGTCACATCGCAATGGAGGTACAAGGGAACCTGCCCGGCGGCAGCGCCGAGCTCGCGCACCAGCGCCTCCGCTGGTTCGTCCTGCACATCGAGAAAGGCTACCCGGGCGCCATTCGAGGCGAAGGCGCGGACCATATCGGCGCCGATGCCGGAGGCGCCGCCGGAGATCAGTACGACCCGATCGGTCAAGCTAGGATAAGTCGCGAATTGTACGGACATCGATTACAGAAGCGCCTTGGTTGTTGGATCGAACAGACAGGCGCGTGACATATCGATGCCGAGCGTTATCGTCTCGCCCATGACGGGAGCGTCGTCCGGCTCGAAACGGCCGGTGATCTCCAGGTCACCCAGCCTGAGCACGGCCAGCGTCTCGGCCCCGGTCGGCTCGACCAGTTCGACCGGCGCCCGCATGGACGCCACAGCAGGTTTGCGCGACTTCAGGTCGGTCGTGAAACGGTAGATATGTTCCGGCCGGATACCGAGCACGACGTCCTTTGGCGCACCGGCGGGCATCGGCGCGGCAAGAGCAAGGCTGGCGTCGCTGCCGTCAGCGGCGCGTACCGAGATGCTGGTTGAGCCCGTGAGCCGGGCGGGGATGAAATTCATCGCCGGCGATCCCATGAAACCGGCAACGAACATGTTGGTTGGCCGGTCGTAGATCCGTTTCGGCGTGTCGAATTGCTGCACCGAGCCCTGGTTCATCACCGCAATGCGGGATGCGAGCGTCATCGCCTCGACCTGATCGTGGGTGACATACACCGTGGTCTTGCCGACGCGATGGTGAAGCTTCTTGATTTCGGTGCGCATGTCGACGCGCAGCTTGGCATCGAGGTTGGACAGGGGCTCGTCGAACAAAAACAACTTCGGGTCGCGAACCAGGGCACGCCCCATCGCAACGCGCTGCCGCTGGCCGCCCGAGAGCTGGCCTGGCCTGCGTTTAAGCAACTGTTCGATCTGCAGGAGTGCGGCAACCCGCTGGACAGCTTCCGCTTGCGCCGCTTTTGGCACGCCGCGGCTTTCCATGCCGAAGGTAATATTCTGGCGCACCGTCATCGTTGGATAGAGGGCGTATGACTGGAACACCATCGCAATGTCGCGGTCCTTGGGTTGCACCGAGTTCACCAGCCGGTCGCCGATCCATATCTCGCCCGACGTGACGGTTTCGAGGCCGGCGATCATGGCGAGCAAGGTTGACTTGCCGCAACCCGACGGGCCGACAAGGGCGACGAATTCTCCGGTCTTGGCCTCGAGATTGATGCCGGCAAGAATCTCGAGCGAACCGTAGCTCTTGTGAAGATTGCGGACCATCAACGCGGACATGGGCGACGCCTCATTTGATGGCGCCCTGGGTGAGGCCGCGCACGAAGTATTTTCCGCCGAACAGATAGATCAGCAGCGGTGGCAACGCGCCAATCAGCACGGCTGCGCTCATCACATCGTAAGCACGTGCGGTCGTGCCGCCGGCGGTAAGCGCGACCAACGCCGCTGTGATCGGCTGCTGCTGGCCCGATGTGAAGACGACGCCGAACAGATACTCGTTCCAGATGCCGGTGAACTGCCAGATGACGGTGACAATCAAGATGGGCGGCGACAGGGGCAGGATGATCTTGCGGAAGATCCGCCAGAAGCCGGCGCCGTCTATGCGTGCCGCCTTGATCAGGTCGTCCGGTATGCTGACGTAGAAATTGCGGCAGAACAGGGTGGTGAACGAGATGCCCTGGACGACGTGGATCAACACCAGCCCATATGTGGAATTGGTCAGGCCGAGCTTGCCGAGCAGGAACGCCCACGGCATCAGCGAAATCTGGCCGGGGATGAATACGCCTAGCAGCATCAGATTGAAGATCAGTTCGGAACCCCTGAAGCGCCATTTGGAGAGGATGTAGCCGTTCATGGCGCCGAGAATGGTCGAGATGATGGTGGCGGGGATCGTCATCGCCAGCGAGTTGAAAAAATTGCGCTTCATCCCCTCGCAGGTACCGCTGACGCAGTAGGATCCCCAGGCCTGCGCCCAAGCGTCGAGGCGGAGACTGCGAGGTACGGAGATGAGGCCGTTGCGGGCAATCTCCGACTGCTCGCGCAATGAGTTGAAGATTACCACCAGCAGCGGCACGAGATAGACCGTCGCGAAAAGCGCCAGCACGGCATAGACAAGGAAGCGGCTCCAGAAATGCCGGCGCGTGGCCGCGGCTTCTTCCGGATCAAAGCCGGCCTGATTGGGCCGGCCCGAATCAAAGCTGGTGTCAGGAGCAATTTCAGCCATTGCGGCCCTCGGCCCGCCGGCGCCAGACGATCCACAGGGAGTACGGCACCAGCACCACCGCGACAGCCGCGAGCATCATCATAGCCGCGGCGGCACCCTCGCCGATTTGGCCGCGCTGGAACATCAGGTCGTAGACATAGATGGCGGGGAAGGTGGTGGACACGCCTGGCCCGCCCCGCGTCAACGCCGCAACCAGGTCGAAGGTCTTGATGGCGAATTGTATCTGAATGACCGCCACCGCCAGGAATATCGGGGCGATGGTTGGCAGGATGACCCTCCGATAGGTCCGGAAAACCGACGCGCCGTCGATTTGCGCGGCTTTGACGAGATCCGGATCGACGGACCGCAGACCGGCTAGGAAAAGTGCCATCGCGAAGCCGGACGACTGCCAGATACCGGTTATGATCACCGCATAGATGGCGGTGTTGCGGTTGGCCGTCAGGGCGAAGCTGAAGTCGGTCCAGCCGAGCCCGCGAACGAAGGCCTGGATACCGTCGACAGGGTTATAGAGCCAACTCCACACCGTACCGGTGACGATGAAGGACACCGCCAGCGGATAGAGAAACATGGTGCGCCAAACCGCCTCGCCGCGGACGCGCTGGTCGATCGCGATCGCGAGCAGCAGGCCAACGGCCATCGAGCCAACGATATAGAAGCCGCTGAACAGGAAGAGATTGGTATAGGCGATGTTCCAGCGCCGGTTTGCCCAGAGCGAAGCGTAATTGTCCAGGCCGACGAACCCATAGGTCGGCAACAGCGACGAATTGGACAGCGAGATGTAGAGCGTCCAGAGCGTGAAGACGAAAACATAGATGAAACTCGCCACTATCGACGGCGCCAGCACCAGAATGGGCACCATCGTGCCCAGGCGCTCGCGCCACGGACGGGCCGCGGCGGCAGCAGCTGGTACAATCAGATCATGGGTCGACATCGGGCTGCTCCGGCGAGGTCTGGCCGGGCGCTTCGCCCCCGGCCATCATCGGCAGCATTACTTCTGCGCTTCGGCCGCATCCGCCATCGCATTGGCCGCGTCCTGCGCACTCATATCCGGCGTTGCTACAAACTCGGTGATGCTATCCATAATTGCGCCGCGGACCTTTTGCGGCACCGTCATGTTGTGCGCCATCGAACGCACGAGCGTGCCAGTGGCGATCGAGGCTTGCAGATCCTTTTGCGAGAGTTGCTGGCAGGGATTGAAGCCGTTCGAAAGATCGACGTCGAGGCGGGCCGGGATGGAGCCTTTGGTCTGATTGAAAATGGTCTGGAACTCGGGCGACAGGATGATACTGGCAAGCAGCTTCTGTCCCTCGATGTAGTCCGGGTCCTTTTGCTTGAAGAACACGACCGAGTCCGAATTCAGGATGAAACCCGGCTTGCCCCAATCGGTCGGCGCCTGGGCGCAGACATAGTCGGTGCCCTGCTTGAAGCCGCCGGCCGTCAGCAGGCCGAGCGTCCAGTCGCCCATGATGTGGAAGGCGGCCTCGCCGCGGCCGACGAGGTGAGACATGGTATCCCAGTCACGCCCATTCATGCCGGGGTCCATGTACTTCGAGGTCATAGTGCGGAACTGCTCGAAGGCCTTGACCATGCCGTCGCTGCGCATGGCATCGACGTCGCCCTCGACGAAAGCTTTCCTGTAGAGATCGAGGTCCTGACCGTACACGACCACTTCGAAAACGGTCGAGTCGGTCCAGTCGGCGGTCGAGTGCGAAATGCAAATCTTGCCGCTGGCCACGATCTTGTCGCAGGCGGCGTTGAATTCCGCCCATGTCTTCGGCATCTCGGTGACGCCCGCATCCTTCATCACCTTCGGCGATGCCCACAGCCAGTTGATGCGGTGGATGTTCATCGGCGCCGCCACCCAGTTGCCGGTCGGCTTCATCACCGGCAGCAATTCGGGAGCGACGACCTTCTCCCAATTTTCCGCCTTCGCCAGGTCGTCGAGATTGGCTGTCATGCCCGTCTCGTTCCATTCGGCGATCTCGGGGCCCTTTAACTGCACCGCGGGAGGCGCGTTGCCGGCGATCACATCGGCACGCAGTTTGGCCAGGGTATTGGCCGTATGGCCAGCGATGGAGGTCTGCTGCCAGGTGCCGCCCTTGGCGGTAAACATCTCGCCGAGCTTGGCGATGGCCTGGGCGTCCGATCCGGTCGCCCATTGATGCAAGAGGTTGGTCTTGGGTTCCGCGAGCGCTGTTCCGGTAATCAAGGTCAAGGCGGCAGCGGCTGCGAAGGCCGTCCTCAGATGTTTCATCGTTTCACTCCCATATGTGATGCACGGTTCGTATCGACCGCTTGTGGCCCGCGATTTGAGGTCGTGGCCGCTGAGATCCAGCAATCTCTGTTCTTTCCAAGATGACATATTTGGGCTATCAGTCAACGTGCTTTGTGCTCATCATGAACAAACCTTCGCTTAGAAATTGGCTGATCGACAGGCCGTCCGCGTCGCCGGAGAGCCTGATCGTCCGATGCCTGCGCGAGCGCGGCGTGCTTTCTGCGTCGCAAATTACCCGCATTACCGGTTTGGCGCGGTCGACCGTTTCAACCGCGCTCAACGGCTTGAGAAAGTCTGGGATGGTGATCGAATCCTCGGCCCATCATGACGCGGCCAGAGGTATTGGCAGGCCTGCCGCAACATTGACGCTCAATCCCGCTGCGGGCACCTGCGTCGGCATCCATCTGGGCCTCGACGAGATGCGATGCGTCGTCGCCGACGTCTCGCATTCTTTCATTGCCGAACAAACTATCCCCATGGACCTGGACTACCAGCCACAGCAGGCAGCCCAGCTCGCCAAGTCAGTAATCGCCCGATGCTATGAAGAGAACGGTCTGCCGATGGCGGGGCTCCTGGGGGTTGGGGTCTCCGTCTCGGGCCCAGTCAGCCGCGACGGAGTGGTGCTGCGGGCGAGTATCGTTCCGACCTGGGCGGGGGTCAACATCCGCGATGTGTTCGGGCCGGTCCTCGAACAGCCGATCTTCGCCGACAATGAGAGCAACTGCTCGGCCATTGCGGAGCTGATGTGGGGTGCGGCCGTCGGCCACGACGAGTTCGTGCTGTTCAAGGTCGATCTGGGCGTCGGCGGGGCCATTGTCCAGCACGGCCGGCTGGTGAGTGGCATAGCGGGCGGCGCCGGCGAATTCGGGCACATCAGCATCGATCCCGGCGGCGACCTTTGCCGGTGCGGCAATCGAGGATGCCTGGAGCTCTATGCCAGCTTTGCCCGGCCGCTCGAGCAGATTTCGCGCATCGTGCGGCGGCCGGTCACGATGGACGACGTGATCATGATGGCCGAGCAGGGCGACGTCAGGGCGCTGCGGATGATCGAGGACACCGCCGAGTTCGCCGGCCGTGGCCTTGGCTTGATCGGTTCGGTGCTCAACCCGCCGCTCATCATCATCGGCGGCCGCATGGCGTTGGCGGGCGACATTCTCCTGGCACCGCTGATCGCGTCATATGAACGCCACACGCTCATCAAGTCCCGCGATGTGGCACCCGCGCTGCGCACACGGATAATCGTTGGCAAGCACACGGAGAACGACGCATTGCTCGGCGCGGTCGGCCTCGTGCTGCGCCACAACAGCAGGCTTCAGTGACCCGGCTTCGCTTCAGCGGTGCCCTGAGGATCGTTGTTCCAAAACGCTGCGCAGCCGCCACACAGCCCAGTCCCTCCGGCGTTTGGACTGGTTCACTCTGGTGGGTTAGCGCGTGGCAATGATGAGCGAGCCAAGAGATGTTATAAGGGCCGCGTGGGTTTATGGTGTTAACGGGTAAGCTTGGGAGTGGTTGTCAATGCCATATTGCTGCAGCAGGCCAAGCTCCACCCCTCGCCCGGTCGGGAAAACTGCAAGATGAAGCAGAGCGGAGTTGCCTTGCTGCACGGTGGTGGGCAGGCGGTGCCGGCCCTCGGGATCGATGTCCATGTGTGGCGGGTCGCCCTCGATACTCCCCTTTCGCAATCGGACATGGCGGTGCTCAATCCAAATGAATTGACCAGGGGCGGCCGGTTTGTTTTCGAGCAGGATCAGCGGCGCCATCTGGCAGCTCATGCCGCCTTACGCCGGGTGCTGTCCATTTACGCCGACGGGGCCCCGGGAGAGCTCGATCTGCGGCAGACCCCACGGGGAAAGCCGTTCCTTGCGGACGGGCGCCTCGCCTTCAACCTTTCGCATTCGGGGGAGCTTGCCCTTGTGGCAGTGGCTGCCGCCGGGCAAGTCGGCGTCGATATCGAACGGGTTGCCTCGAGGAGCGGGGAGATGTCCATCGCCCGTTCTCTGTTCGCGCCCGGCGAAATCGCACAACTTGAGTCACTGGCGCCAGAGGCCCGCCGCCTCATGTTCTGCCGGTTTTGGACTTGTCGCGAAGCCGCGCTCAAAGCTGCCGGCGTCGGCCTCTCCGGAGAGGGACTGGAGATAGGGATGGGCGGCAGCGGCGAGGCCTATATCCTGTCGCCGCCGCTGGAAATGGTTGAACCCCTCAGGCTCATCGAGTTCCGCCCAAGCGCGCACCACGTGGCCGCCGTCGCCTGGAGTGCACGCGATCCTCAGGCTGTCGCACGCCGCTTCGATTTCGACCTGGGATTGCCTTGACGCCCCGGAACCGGATCTCGGTGACCCTGTTGTGGCGACAAGGGATCGAGGGGACGGAGCTTCTTCAAAAGCAGTCAGATCGGCTCAAAAACTAATCAAATTGGCTTAAAAAGTAGTCAGATCGGCTTAAATGACACATTCTGCGACAAAAATGCTAGGCTGGTGAACTTTGCTCTTGGACCTTCCGTTCGGACATGCACTTAAATGCTCCGTGACTTAAATGTGCCGTGGGTTGGGCAACCCACGGTGTATACTAGGCGGGGGTCTGGGCATGAACATTCATCGTGGGGGCGATGCCCCTCGGCAGGTCATTGAGTCAACACAGCCAATCGCAGTTATCGGGATTGGTTGCCGGTTCCCAGGAGGGATCCAGGACGCGGACTCGTACTGGAACTTTCTCCTGGAGAAGAACTGCGGCATTGTGGATATCCCGGCGGACCGCTGGAATGTCGATGCTTTCTATGATCCGGAGCCCGATGCCCGGGGAAAGATGCGGACGCGCTGGGGTGGGTTTCTTGCCAGCGACGTTTTCGGCTTCGACCCGAGTTTCTTCGACATGTCGCCCCGCGAGGTGACAACGATGGATCCGCAGCAGCGCCTGGCTCTGCAAGTGGCCTTCGAGGCCGTGCAGGATTCCGATCTCACATTGGCCGATCTGCGCCGCGGACGCACCGGCGTGTTCATCGGCATCTCGACCAACGATTTCGCGCAGAACCTACGCCGCGGACGTGTTGGCGGCGGCGACATCTTTGCCGGCACCGGTTCGGCGTTCTCGATCGCGGCCAACCGAATATCCCACCGTTTCGATCTGAAGGGGCCGAGTATCGCCGTCGACACGGCGTGCTCGTCGGCGCTCGTTGCCATCGATCAGGCAGTGCGCCACCTGAGCACCGGGACCTGTGAAACGGCGCTCGCCGGCGGCGTCAACTGCATGCTCGATCCGGGGCCGTTCATCGCATTCTCCAGCGCCAACATGCTTTCGCCGACCGGCGGTATCTACACCTTCGACGAAAGGGCGGACGGGTTCGTGCGCGGTGAAGGCTGCGGGTTCGTGTTGCTGAAGCCTCTTGACCGGGCAATTGCCGACGGGGACCGGATCTATGGCGTGATCCGCCATTCGATGGTCAATCAGGACGGGTACACGCCCACCCTGACGTCGCCGAGCGGGGAGGCACAGCAAGCGATGCTGGAGGCGCTTGTGGAAGGCGCTTCCCTCGATCCAGCGGATGTCGACTATGTCGAGGCTCATGGGACCGGCACGTCGGTTGGCGATCCGATCGAGGCGACTGCTATCGGCCGCGTGTTCGGTGTGAATTCACGGTCAAAGCCGGCCTATGTCGGATCGTTCAAGCCCAATCTCGGCCACCTCGAATCGGCGTCCGGCATTGCGGGCTTCATCAAGACAGTGCTGACGGCGGGAAACGGCATCGTTCTGCCGAACAGGAATTTCGAGCGCCCGAATCCGAGCATCCCGTTCGACGCGCTCAACATCGCTGTAGCAACGAAGCCAATGCCGATCGACCATCACGGCCGGCCAGTCCTGGCGGTGGTCAACTCCTTCGGTTTTGGTGGTACCAATGCCTCAATCGCCGTGGAAGGATGGCGTGGGCTATCCGCGAACGCCAACCGCGCGCCAAGGCCGGTCATAGCCGGCCATCCGATAGCCGTCCCGATCTCGGCCGGCAGCACGGCGGGACTGGAACTGTGGGCAGGCCGTCTGGCCGACGCGCTGGAGGAGGGGGGCTCCCTTGCGGAGACGCCGGTCGAAGACATCACCGCCCATTTGAGCAGCGCGCGCGATAACTTCGCCCAACGGGCCGCGCTCATCGTCGAGCCGGAGCGCGCCGCGCTCCAGACCCAGTTGCGCGCCTTGGTTAAGGGAGCCATCGAGCAAAGCGCGGAAGGGCCGACCATCATCACCGGCAGGGCCTCCAACCGTCGGCTCGCCGTCGCCTTCTCGGGCCAGGGCGGCCAGTGGTGGGCCATGGCGCGTCGCCTGTTGAAGGAAGACCGTGCGTTTCGCCGAACCGCCGAGATGTTCGACGAAGTGCTGCGTCCGATAGTCGGCTGGTCGACCGTCGAGGAGATGCTGCGGGATGAGACAAAGACCCGTATCAATGATGCCGACGTTACCCAGGCGTCCATCTTCGCCACCCAGATATCCCTCTACGAGCGCTGGACGAAGATCGGCGTGCGGCCTGAGCTTCTGATCGGCCATAGTTTCGGCGAGGTCGCGGCCACCTACGTTTCAGGTATCATCGATATCGAGACGGCGGCCCGCATTATCGCCAAACGCGGCCTCATACCGCTGAAGAGCGAGCGGCGCGGTGCAATGGCCACGATAGGGCTGACGGTCCAGCAACTCGAACCTTTGCTGCCCGGTGATGAAAGCGTCGTCATTGCCGCCTACAACGGCCCGATCGCGCAGACGATTTCCGGCATGGAGGACGCGGTGCTTGGCGTGCTGGCCAAGGTCGCGGAAGCCTATCCCGATGCGACGGCTCGCCGGATGACCATGGATTTCGGATGGCACAGCGCGCATCTGGAAGACTGCAAGGAATGGTTCCTCGGCCAACTGGGTCCGGTCGCCTGGAAAGGAGGCCGTTTGCCGATCATCTCGACGGTCACCGGCATATTCGAGACGAAATTCGACGCCGACTACTGGTGGGCCAATTTGCGCCAACCCGTCAGCTTTACCAAGGCATTGGATTTCACCCTCGATTTCGGCATCGACACTTTCCTGGAGGTCGGTCCGCACCGCACGCTGACGCCGCTTATCCGAGGCATCGCGCAGGAACGTGGGGCAGACGTCGCCGCAGTGAACTCGCTCGATCGCAAAACCGACGATTTCTGGACGCTGGCGCGGGCTGAGGGCAGCCTGCATGTTGCCGGCGTCGAATTCGACCGGCCGAAATCGTCGAGCGGCCGCGTGGCCGTTCCCAAGCTGCCCTGGAACAACCAGCGCTTGCTGAACATGTCCGAGGAGACCAAGAGTTTCTTGTTCGAGGCGCCTCGGCACGCGCTGCTTGGATGGCGCGACTTCACGGCGGGCCCGTCCTGGACGAACGAAATCACGCTCAGAGGCTTCAAATTCCTGGCCGACCACCGCGTCAGCGGCGATTGCCTGTTCCCGGCCGTCGGTTACATCGAGATCATGGGTGCCGCGCTGCGCGACCATTTCGGATCCGAGTCCGTGGAGCTGCGTGATTTCAAACTGTACGAAGCGCTTTCCATCGCGGAGGACGATGTCATACTGGTTACGACGACGTTCGATCCGGTCGGTAGCAGGCTGCGCATCTCCACGCTCCATAGGGGCTCGGACGACGGCTGGAGGACGCGTGCCGAAGCTTATGGCTTCAGCCACAAATATGAACTTGCACCAGCTCCCGCCGACCTCCTGCTGGATCGCCCGAACCTTGTCGAAAAGACGGAATTCTACCGTCTCGCCGAACGGCACGGGCTTGAATACGGTCCCTATTTCCAGTCGGTGAACGCACTCGACATTGTCGACGACCGCCTGGTTGCCAGGCTGTCGAGCAAGGACCCCAACTTGTCGAAGCAGTATTTCGCCTTCCCCGGATTGCTCGACGCGGTGCTCCAGGCCGGCATCGGTCTGGCTTCGCATCGAGACGGCGTTTGGGTTCCAGGTGAATCGCTGCCGCCGGCTAATGAAGACAAGGCCCAGTATCAGTTGCGCCTGCCAACCGGCGCGCGCAAGATCCTGCTGGGCGCTCCGATGACGCCGGAGGTGATCGTCGACATCCAGCCGGGTCTCGACCCGTACTCGATGCGGTTCAGCGTATTCTCGCCGGAAGGGCAGCCGCTCATCGTTCTCGACAACCTTCAGACAAAGGCGCTGGGCAAGGTCAGGGGCAGCAGGGCCAAGCAGGGTGCTGGCTCGGGCTCCAGCGTTTTCGAGGAGCATTTCGAGAAGCAGGAAGCCAAACCCGCAGCGCCTTCATTGCGTTGCGCCCACTGGTTGGTGGTGGGTGATGGAACGCAGCGTCTCGAAGCGACATTGGCTGAGTTGGTTAGCCGCGGAGCGACGGTCGAGGTAGCAAATCCCGCGCCGTTCCTGAACCTCGATGCAGATGAAGCGCTCGCCACGATCCGGGCATTCATGGCCAAATCGGGTGGGACAGGTGGCATCCTGTTCAGCGCCGCCGGCCCCGAAAAACTCGACGACAAAGCAGGCGGGGACGAGCTTCTCGCCGGGATCACGCCCATCGTCCACCAATTGATCACGCTTGGAAAAGTCATCGACCGGCTGCACAGTTCGTCCGAATCGCGCCCCGAACTGGTTGTCGTCACGTCCGGCAGCCGGCTTGTGCAAGGTGACCAGCCGATGAGCCTTTCAGGCCTGAGTGAGAGCGCCTTGATCGGCATTGCTCGCACAATGGCAAACGAGTTCAAAGGTTTAGGCATCCGCCTTATCGATGCGGATACCACATCGCTGCAGTCGGGGGTGGGCATTTCCGGTGCGGTGCTGGAGGAAACCGCAGAGACGGAATTCGTCCTGCGCGGCGCCGAACGCTACGTCCCGCGGCTGGAGCAACTGGCTTTGCACGAAGTGGCGCCGTTGCGGCGGACGCTGGAGACCGCGCGGGATTCTTCCAACTTCGCCGTTACCATGACGGGGCCTGGCACCATCGACAACATCGTACTGCGCGAAATCGCCGATCCCGAATTGGCTCCGGACGAGGTCATGGTCGAGGTCGCCGCGGTCGGACTGAACTTCCGCGACATCATGGCCGCCACCAGCATCTTGCCGGACGAGTTGGAGAATGACGAGGCATATTGGCGCAATCTCGGGCTGGAGTTCGCCGGCACGGTCCGCAGGGTCGGCGAACGGGTGACCAACCTCAAGCCCGGCGATCGCATCATGGGCATGGGCAAGGGCTACCTCAGACGCTTCGCCAAGATCCGGGCGGATCTTGCCATGCGCGTACCCGACGGCATTGATCTGATCGAGGCCGCGACCCTCCCGACAGCCTTCCTTACCGCTCACTACGCTCTCAAACATATCGGCCGATTGGCACAGGACGAAACTGCGCTGATCCATCTGGCTTCGGGTGGTGTCGGCCTCGCCGCCATCCAGGTCGCGCATGATGTGGGGGCTCGAGTCTTCGGCACCGCAGGCAGCGACACAAAACGCGCCTTCCTGAAGAAATGGGGCGTGGATGAGGTCATGAACTCGCGCGCTCTCGATTTCGCCGACCAGGTGCGTTCCTTGACGCGGGGCCGCGGCGTCGACGTGGTGCTGAACGCGCTGTCTGGTAATGGCATCGACAAGAGCCTGGAGTGCCTGGCGCCCTTCGGCCGGATGGTCGAAATCGGTAAGCGCGATCTCGCCGACGACAAGCCGATCGGGCTTCGCTCGCTTTATCGCAACAACGCCTATTCGGTCATCGACCTCTCGACGCTGCCCGTGGAGAGGGAGAGCCTGTTCAGGCAATTGCTGGCGGAGGTGGAGGCAAAGGTTGCCGCCGGCGTCTACAAGCCGCTGGAGGCGACTCGCTTCCCGGCATCGCGCGCGGCGGAAGCCATGCGCATGCTTTCGCGAGCGCTGCACATCGGCAAGGTGATCGTCACTTTGGACGAACCTTCCGTGGACATCGAACTTGACCTCGGCGCACAGTTCGCCGTCTCCGCTCAGGCTTCCTACCTCGTCACCGGTGGGCTCAAGGGCTTTGGCGTTGCGATCGCCGATTGGCTCAGTCAGAAAGGCGCGGGAACCATCATCCTTGCCAATCGAAGCGGTGTTCCTGATGCCGAAGCGGCTGTCGCCATCGAGATCATGGAGCAACGCGGCACGCGCGTCATTCGCGCCGCGCTGGACGTGACCGATGCTACCGCCGTTGGCAGGCTGATCGGCGAATATGCCGGGGGTGACGCTCCTCTGCGCGGCATCGTGCATGGCGCCGCGGTGATCGAGGACGCTTTCGTCTCGCAGCTCGATGCAGGCAAGATCGACCGCGTGCTGAGGCCGAAGATAGCTGGCGGGTGGAACTTGCATGTCGCCGTTGTCGAACACGATATCCCGCTGGATTTCTTGGTGAATTTCTCTTCGATCGCGCAGGTTATCGGTTCGTCCGGGCAGGCCAACTACACGGCGGCCAACTCTGTTTTGGACGCAATTGCTACCTATCGCAGGGGTCGCAACCTGGCCGGCTCGTCCACCGCTTGGGGCATGATCGCCGGCAGTGGATTCGTTGCCAGGTCGGAAGCAATGACCAATTATCTCGATAGTGTCGGCATCAAGCCGGTTCAGGATTCCGAAGCGGCGGCGGCCCTGTCTTATCTCGTGCGCGCCAGATCGGAGAATCTCGGCTTTGCCAATATCGACTGGGCTGCGATCGCGCGCACGAACCCCGGCGCAGCGACGAATCCGAGGATTTCGCCGCTGCTTGGAGACAGAACCGGAGGGCGGTCTCGTATTCAGGCCGAGCTTGCAGCCGCGCCACGCGAGGCGTGGGACGACCTGCTCGCCGACATGATCCGGCGCGAGGTGGCGAAAGTCCTCAAGGTCGAGGCAAGCGCCTTGGCGGATGACCGCAAGCTCAGTGAGCTCGGTCTCGACTCCCTCTCATCATTCGAACTGAAAAACCGCGTCGAGGCTCAGGTCGAAGTCGACATCCCTGTTGCCAAGTTCCTGCAAGCGCCGACGATCGCAGGACTGTCGCGCCTCGTCGCTTCCGCTTTCGAGGCGAAACTGAAGGCGTCCGCCTTGCAGGTCCTGGCCGCACAATCGAGTTCCGATGGCGTTTCAGCGCAGGAAGCCTTCCGGCCTCTAGGCCGCCAGGTCGATGCGATGATGCTGGATGGACGGCCGATGTCGTCGGCCGTCGCAAAGGCCGACAATCAGATCCTGGTCGAGACGAGTATCGAGCCTGGCGTGTCGCTGGCGGCGCTTGCGACAAGGTTGGCGCGACTGGTCGAGAGACACGATGCGCTCCGGATGACGGGTGCGATGTCGGCGTCCGGCGCCGTAGAGGTCGGCTTCGAGGCGCAACCTGTCATTGAAGTGCTTTCGCCGGGCGGTCGTTTGGGCGATGTGGCACTGCCTGGTCCGCTATGGCGGATCGGCGCATGCCAGCGGCAGGATGGCGGTCACGAGCTGCAAATCCGGGCTCATCGCGCGGCTGCCGACACGTTATCGGTTCATCTTTTGCTCGCGCAGCTTGTGCGAGACGAAGCGGAAGCGGTCGAAGCAGAGCTCAGTTTCACCGACTATGCGCGCCTAGCTCATCCGGTGCCCGGATCGAGCGAGTATCGTCGCGATCTCGCCTACTGGAAGGAAATCCTTCACCATGCGCCGGCTATCGCACCCATCCCCGGCCGTAGTCGTGCCGCGTCTCCCGCCGGTATGGGAACGAACAGGGGCCGTGTCGGATTGCTGGAGATCACGCTTCCCGCAGGAGCATTCGCGTCGAGATCGGAGTTGCCGGCCGCGCGCTTTCTGACCGCCTATGCCAAGGCCTTGGCAAAGCGCCTCTCGCTCCAATCAATCGTCATCGACCGCTGGCATAGCGGGCGCGGGGAGGGAGCACCAAGCGGATTGATAGGCCCCTTGGATGGGTCCTATCCGATTGTCCTGCGAGCCATAAATGAACTGGGTTACGATCTGCTGAGGAAGGCCGAGCGTGCCGACGCAAACGGCCAGGCGCATCGGTCAATGGATACATCGTCCTTGGAATTGGCGCTCGAAGAGGATCTGCGCATTCGCCGTGTTTCGCTGCGCCAATTCGGCTTCGCTTTTCTCGATGGCAGCCAGGTTACGGCGCTCGCCGCCTTGGACCGTCCTCTCGATGCGATCCCCGCATCCACGCACGAGATTCAATTGTCCGCAGCGGCAAGCGAAGCCGGTGTTGTCTGCCGGCTGACCGTGGATCTCGACGTCGTCGAAGAAGCAACGGCGCGGTTGTTACTCGATCAGTTTCTCGACGAGCTTTCGTCCGAACTCGAAACGTCCGGCCGCCTGGTGCCCGCCGCAATGGGCTGGAGGGTGCGCGAGTGGTCCGGCCAGCCGAGTGGAAGCCGGGATGTTGAGCGCTCGCCGCTCGACGGCGTGCCCAACGTCGAAAGAGAGATAGCAGTGACCAGCACGCAATTGGGATTACTGCGTTTCCAGGAACATCGAGACGCGACTTCGCATGCGCGTGCCGCATTCATTGTAAGCAAGGAGTTCAAGATCCGGCCGCAAATGGACGCCGATCGTCTCAGACGAGCGATCGAAACGGTCATGGCGCGCCACGAGGTGATGCGTACCCGGTTTTTCCGCAACGGGGCTGGATACGGCGCGTATCTGGAAAGGACGCCGACCGATTTCTTCAGGGTCGAGCAAGTCGCCGACGAGGCCGAAGCGATGGAGCGCGCAACCGAGCTCGCGCAGGAAGGCATAGATATCGAGGCGCCGATGTTCCGTGTCACGATCATCCGGTTCGGCTCCGAGAGCGACCTTATCGTCGCCAAGGCCCATCATCTGGTCGTTGACGGCTATTCCCTCGGCCTCATCGTCGAGGAGACAGTCAAGGCTTATCTCGGCCTGCCTCTTGATCCGGTGGAAATGAGCATCGACCGGTTCATCCGGGATTTCGACCATGTCGGAAAACCCGGTTCGTTCGAGCGGCGCGACGCATTCCTGCGCAAGGTATTCGTCGAGCCCTTGCCGCAGGTTCCCAATCTCGGGCGTAAGGCGAAAGGTCGGCGGACGAATGTCAATCTGATCGATTGCAGCCTCAGCGACGACGTGACGCTCTCGATAGCCAGCGACCAGCAGGATGCGCTGCGCAAGCGTGCCAGGGCAGCCGGCACGACGGAAACGGCCATGATTATCGCGGCCTTTGCGCAGACCATCGGGGCGCGCGGCGGCGTGGATGACATGGTGATGCAGGTTCCAGCAGCCTTGCGCCACGACCGGCGGCTGGAGAACTATGTCAATTTCGTCGCCTCGGACGTGCCCGTGCGCGTGCGGCTGTCGCGGTTCGAGACAATCGAAGCGTTAGCAGGTTCGCTCGGAGAAGGGATCGAAGAGGCTATCCAGTTCGCGCCCTTCATGGATTCGAACTACTTCGGAGACGTGCATGATGATGTCGTGGCCAAGGGATCCTATACCTCTCTCTTCGTCGCCGGCACCCAAACAGTCGACAGATGGACACGCGCTACCCAGTCGGCCCCGCTTCAAAGGGCCCATGCCAGTGGCGAACTTGATCTCGGCATGTTCAAAGTGACGCCCCTGCCTGACATGCGACGAGAAAAGCCACGTACCAGCGAGATGGATCTGCGCACCTTTCCCACCGCGAACGGTCTCGGTCTGACTTTGATATTCGACCAATTGGGCTATGACCGTACGGAAGCAGAAGATATCCTGAGGGAAGTTATCGAACGGCTGTTGGCCGCGGAACCGGCGGTCGATGCCGCCGAGCAGGCGGCGATATAGCGATGCGTCGATCCAGGGTCAGCGGGGCCGGTGGAAGCCGGTGCAGGTAAAGATACGTGATTCGCTTCATCTTAATCTTGTTTGCCGTTCTGGCGGCAGTCGGGCTCTTTTCCGGCTGGTATATTTGGCCTGCTCAGGTGGAGTCCTATGTCGCCCAGCGAAGGCTGATCGCGCGTGAAATCGCCGGACCCGGCCTTCTCGGTGCAACCAACCAGGTCGTCGTTACGGCACGGATCCAGGCATTCCTGGCCGACGTTCGCGTCGACCGGAATGACGAGGTGAAGACCGGCGATGTCCTCGCCACGCTAAATGCGACCGAAATCGAGTATCAGCTTGCCGCCGCGGTCGCCAACGACCGGGCTGCGACGGAGAGCGTGCGCGAAGCCGAATTGGAGCGCGACCGGCTTGCTATCGCCGCTCGCACTGCACAGGCAGATCTGGATCGCAGAAAAAGCCTGCTCGCCAGCAAATCGATTTCTCAGGCCGAGTTCGACCTCTTCGAAAGTACCCAGAAGCAGGCTGGGGCCGCGTTGGCTCGAGCGACCGTCACCATCGAGCGCGCGAAGGCCCAGGCCGCGGCCGCCTCCGCCGAGGTGGAGCAGATACGGAGCCGCTTCGGCGAAACCTCCATACGCTCGCCTGTCGACGGTGTGGTGGTTTCCCGCAGCCGCACGGTGGGCGACCTGCTTTCTCCGGGCGTCGAACTGATGCAGATCGTCGACCCGACGTCATTGCTGGTCATGGCACGCTTCGACGAATCCGCGATGGGGTCGCTTCGGCCGGGGCAAGTAGCGAAAGTCACCTTCTCATCGGATCCGCAACGCCCCTACGCTGCTTCCATTGCGCGGATCGGCCGGCAAGTCGATCAAGAGACGCGCGAGTTCACCGTCGATCTCAAATTGCGCGAGGTGCCGGCGAACTGGGCTGTCGGTCAGCGTGCAAGCGTCACCATCCAAGCGGAATCGCCGTCACCGGGCATTGCGGTGCCACAGCGGTTCCTGGCGAGGAACCAGGGACGGGTGGGTCTATGGATTGCACATGACGGGCGGGCCTATTGGGCCCCTGTCTCACTGGGCTACTCCAGCGGCACCGATATCGAGATCACGCGCGGCCTAAAGGTCGGCGATGTCGTGCTCAGTCCGACAGGCCGCTTCCAGTACCAGGCAGTTAACCTCCAGGCATTGGGCAGGTGAATCTCGCGGTCAAAGATATTAGGCATAACCTGCTGAGGTTCATCCTGACCGTTTTCGGTGTCGGCCTACTGATGGCGGCGACGATCGGAATGCTGGGCATGTATCGCGGCATCGTCTACGAAGCCTTGATCGTGATCGACGGCATTGGTGCCGACCTCTGGGTCGTCGAAGGGGGAAAGTCCGGACCGTTCGCCGAATCTTCCGCCGTTCCGGCCAATCTCGATCGCCGCGTGGCCGGTGTGGCCGGCGTGGCGGCAACGCGGCGGTTCATCCAATACAACCAGCAGTTCGAAATTGACGGGCTTCCGCTCCGCATGTCGGTCACCGGTGTGGACTATCCAAGCGACAGTGGCAGCTGGATACCGTTGATCGCCGGCCGGTACTTCCAATCAAATCGCTATGAGGCCATAGCCGACAAAACTCTCGGCCTGGTCGTGGGTGACGAGATCCGGCTTGGACGAGATAGCTATACGATTGTCGGCGTGTCGACCGGGCAGGTCGACATGGGCGGCGACGGATTGTTGTTCGTCACCATCCCGGATGCGCAGGTGATCAACCGGCTCCTGCCCAGCGAGGCGGTCCTCCTCAACCGTGCGGCCAAGGGCAAGACGCGTATGGGTCTCGGCGACGAGACCGGAAGTGTCGCTGCGGTCATCGTCGAAACTCTCCCGGGCGCGGACAAGGAGGTCGTGCGTGACTCGATCAAACGCTGGGGCGACGTCGAGGTCCTCACGCAGCAGGACCAAGAAACGCTTCTACTGGACGGCCGCCTCGGCAAGCTCCGCGTCCAGATCCTGGCTTTCACGACGATGACGCTGCTGATCTGCTGCGCCGTCATAGCACTGACCATCTATACGATGACGATCGAGAAGGTCGCGCAGATAGCACTTCTGAAGCTGATCGGCGCCCGTGACCGGGTGATCATCGGCATGATTGCGCAGCAGGCGGGGTTGATCGGCTTTTGCAGCCTCGTTCTGGCCATAGCCATCTCGTTTACGATCTATCCGAGATTTCCAAGAACTGTGCTGATCACCGAATCCGACCTTGGCGTGTTGTCGTTCGTGCTGATGGCACTCAGCCTTGCGGCCAGCTGGTTTGCGATTCGTCGCGCGCTCGCGGTCCGTGCCCAGGAAGTGTTGGCCTGATGTCGAAGCGCCGCCTCGCCACACTGGAGGTTCGGAACGCCAGCAAGATCTACGAGAGCGGGGGCACGCCGGTCACCGCGCTCGCGGCAGGTTCGCTGAGCTTGAGCCCCGGCAGTGTTACCGGCATTGTCGGGCCCAGCGGCTCAGGCAAGACGACGCTGCTGATGATCGCCGGTCTGCTGGAGACACCGACCACGGGAGAGGTCCTGTTCGACGGGAAGGTGATTTCGCGTCCCGGTGCGAAGCTCAACGAGCTACGAGCCTTCAGGCGGACCCATCTTGGCTTTGTGTTTCAGAAGGCGAACTTGATCCCCTTTCTCACGGCCGCCGAGAACATCGCCATCGCCATGCAGGTCAACGATGTCGGTCGGCAGCAGGCGCAGGCGCGAGCGGACCGGCTTCTCGCCGCGTTGGGCATCGAACATCGCGGCTCCAATTATCCTTCCCAACTTTCCGGCGGCGAGCAGCAGCGCGTTTCAATCGCCAGGGCCTTGGCAAACGATCCCACCGTTATTCTGGCCGACGAACCTACCGCCGCACTGGATGGTACACGGGCGGAGATGGTGATGAAGGTTTTCAGGCATCTGGCGGACAGCCGCAATGTCGCGATCTGCGTTGTGACCCACGATACGCGCTGGAAAACTTATTTCGATTCGATGCTCGAGCTCGAGGACGGGCGGGAACGAGCGCCGTCTCCCTTTGGCTTGATGGCTGAACGGCATTAACCAACGGTCGGTGTGGCCAAGGCGCGGTATAGGTCCGGCTTCAATGATCCGGCTTCGCTTCGGGCGGTGCTTTGTTTTTGCGAGCTGCTCGCTGACGCGGCGGTGCTGAGGTTCACTACGCGGCACGCACCGCGCGCTGCCTCGGCTTGATCGCGGTGGCAAGCAGCAGCCCGGCGACGATGAGGGCGGCACCGGCGAGATCGTAGTCCTGCAAGCTTTCGCCAAGGAACAGATAAGCGAGAAGGGCGACGAAGGCAGTCTGCAGATAGAGCAGCATGCTGGCGCGCCCGGCGCCAAGCGTCTCGACGCTACTGTTGTAGAGATAGTACATCAGAGCGCCGCCCGGGCCAGCAACATAGGCGAGGGCCAATAGGCCGTTCGCATGCAGCGCCGAACGATCCCCGGAAACCAGTTCCCAGAGATAAAGCGGCAATGCGGCCAGCGCGCCGGCTCCCAGCAGCAGGACCACCATCGGCAGAAGCTCGATAGCGAATTTGGCGCGGCGCAGCAGCACGGTGTAGAGGCCCCAGCAAAACGCGCTGCCGACGATCCACAACTCGCCAGGATTGAACTGCAGCTGCATCAGCGCGGCAAGGTCGCCCCGCGCCGCAATCACCACCATCCCGGCCAGAGCGACCAGGGCTCCAAGCGTTTTCCAGACACCGAGCGGCTCGCCGAGCACGAAGCGGGCAAGCACCATTGTCATGATCGGCGACAGCGCCATGATGATGCCGGCCGTCGTCGCGTTGGTGTAGTTGAGGCCCGTATAGATCATGCCCTGACACAAGGTCAGCCCGATGGCACCGATGACCAGCACCTCGATCACCCGGGATTGGATCAGCACGAGCATCGCCCCGTGATGACGATGGACGATAGGCAGCAGGATCGCGCAGGCAAGCGTCAGCCGCCAGAAGCACAGTGCCCAAGGCGGCATCTCGGGGGCAACCCACTTGGCGGCAATATAGACGCCGGCCGACAGGAGCCAGCAGAGCGTCGCGAGGGAATAGGCAAGCGAAAGTGATGCGCCCGGTGTCGCCTTCGCTACATTTGGCTGTGCTATCGGCAGCGATTGGATGTCCATCTCCTCCACCGCAGACTTTAGCAGATTTGCAGCGTCTTGCTAAGCAGCCACAACAGCTGTTTCGCCAGCGACAGATATTCGCGTGGTTGCCGCAATCTTCTCGCGCCATATTTGTATCGAGAGCAGATTTGTCGCGAATTCCTGACCTCATGCCAACATTGCAGGAAGAATAAGCCACTGACTTCCGTTTGCACAAAGAGCACGACGCAATCCATGCGGAGGACGTCTGATGCATGCCGGCTTCCGAGGAAGCGTATTCGTAGCGGTGTTGGGAGCCGTCATGGCGAGCTGCGCGGGCATTCCGGCGCAAAAAACCGGGCTGGCGCAAAAAACCGGGGCAATAACCGGCTATGGTCCCAAGCCCACCTTACCGAAACCAAGACCAACGCTGTTCCCGACTGTTAACATCGCCGAGGCGAAAGGCTGGCAGAAAGGAGGTATGCCGACCACGGCGAAGGGGCTGACAGTGAACGCCTTCGCCACCGGCCTCGACCATCCGCGTTGGCTGCATGTGCTTCCGAACGGCGACGTGCTGGTTGCTGAAACCAATGCCCCCGCCAAGCATGACGAAGGCTTCAGTCTTAGAAAGGTGTTCATGGACCTGGCTATGAAGCGGGCCGGTGCCGCGACCAAAAGCGCCAATCGCATCACGCTCCTGCGCGACACCGATGGCGACGGCATTGCGGATGTGCGCACGACGTTCGCGGAAGGCCTCAATTCGCCCTTCGGCATGACGCTGTCCAAAGGCAAGCTCTTTGTCGCGAATACCGACGCGCTCGTCGCTTTCCCCTACTCCAATGGCCAGACCCGGGTCAGCACGTCGCCGGAAAAGATCATCGACTTGCCGGCCGGAGACCTTAACCATCATTGGACTAAGGACGTGATCGCAACGCCGGATGGACGCAAGCTCTATGTCACCGTTGGTTCCAACAGCAACGTTGGAGAAAACGGCATAGCCGCGGAGAAGAACCGCGCCGCTGTCCTTGAAGTGGATCGGTCGACCCGACGCACTCGGGTCTTCGCCTCGGGCCTGCGCAACCCGAACGGGCTCTCCTGGAATCCTGAAACTGGCGAGCTTTGGGTCGCCGTGAACGAGCGTGACGAGATCGGCGACGACCTTGTGCCGGATTACATGACCTCGGTTCGTGACCGCGCTTTCTACGGCTGGCCCTACAGCTACTACGGACAGAACGTCGACGAACGCGCCAAGCCGCCGCGCCCCGATCTCGTGGCGACGGCGGTCAAGCCCGATTACGCGCTGGGTTCGCATACCGCCTCGCTGGGGCTGACCTTCTCCAAAGGCGCACGGCTCGGTCCGGCCTACGGCAACGGCGCCTTCGTCGGCCAGCACGGATCGTGGAATAGAAGCGTGCACAGCGGCTACAAGGTGATCTTCGTGCCGTTCCATGGTGGCAAACCGAGTGGTCCTCCGAAAGATGTGCTCACTGGCTTCATCGGGCGTAATGGCGAGGCGATGGGCCGTCCGGTCGGCGTCGCTACCGATCAGACTGGCGCACTGCTCGTCGCCGACGACGTCGGTAATGTCATCTGGCGGGTCCGCCGAGCGAATGGCCGTTGAGCGCAGGTGCCTTTCTGATTCCGCCCTCACCAGCCTCCGGCTACGGCGCCACGCCGATATGGCTGCATTCGGCTACGGTTTCGATACATATGCCAGGTGACGACATCGCGCCTGCCGCATGTCGGTCGCTGCGGGGCGTTCCATTTTGCGCATGGCTATTCGGGCAAGGGGTGATCCTGTCGAACGCTGTCGGGCAAGCTGCTCGCTGAAGCGATCACCGGTGACGCTTCGCGGCTCGATCTGTTTTCGACCCTAAGCCCACTGCCGTTTCCGGGCGGCACGGCGCTCCATGTGCTCGGCATGCTTCGGTACGCAGTGCGTGACCGCCTCAAACCTTGAGCGCAGGCGGTGGGAACCTCTGACCCACAGGATCAAACCTATGCAGAGACCGAGCGGCGCCACCAAGCGACCAACGGTCCGCAGGCAGCTAATAGATCGATATGATCACAGGATTAACCGTTTCGTAGCCCAGGCGCGGCTCCGATTTGTCTTTCGAAATCGGATTGGAGACGGTTCCGGTTGAACTGCAATCCACCTTTGTTTTCCTGTTTTTCTTGATCGTGCTGCCCGACAGGTTGGCGCAGGCCGACGTTACTGCCGTACTGACCACCATCTTTTTCTCGTGCGCAAGGGCGGCGGTGGATACGGCCATCACAATTGCCGCACAAACAATCGTCAATCTCATTGATTTCCCCCTTAGAGCACCCGCAAAAGTGTGGTCGACTGCCTTGAGACGCCGGCGAAGACGGTGCTAGCGCCTGGCCGGCCCATGCGGCTTCCGACGGCACAAGATTGTAACTACATTAGCTGTGGCGCAAGTAACCATTTCGGACTAGGGAACGGGTTCACCCTTCGACAGAATGGGCTGAGCTGCCGTCGAAAAAGCAGGCGTTTTGACCGTTTCCGCCGCCGAGCGTCTTCTCGAGAGCGATGCAGTCGATCCCGACTGAATGCGGCTTTGCGGGAGGTGGCAGAATAGAGCGACCGCTCTGCTTCGAGCACTACGCTGGGCGGCGGGAGGTCTCTCTGTCTCTGGTCGCCGAGGCTGCGCTCGCGTCCTTCGTACCGGCGGATGCCGAAGAGCGAAAGTAAGCGGCGGTTACTCGCCGCCTGATGCCCTTAAACTCACGGCTACGCATTGGTTGGATCTATGCAGCGAGAAGGCCAACCCTGGCACAGCCTCTATATCGATAGTCACCTTCGGGCAGCACCAGTCTTGGAATTCACGCCCTCAAGCAAGGCGAGCAGGCCTTTCAGAATTTCGATTGGCGGTGGCGGGCAACCTGGAATGTGCAGATCGACAGGCAAGACGTCGGACACTCCGCGCATCACGGCATAGCTGCCGGCGAAACAGCCGCCATTGCCTGCGCAATCTCCCAGTGCGACCACCCATTTTGGGTTGGGTGTTGCGTCGTAGGTCCGCTTCAATGCCTCGCGCATGTTTTTTGTGACCGGCCCGGTGACGAGCAGTACATCGGCATGGCGCGGTGATGCGACGAACCGGATCCCAAAACGCTCAATGTCATAGAAGGCGTTGTTCAGCGCGTGCATCTCAAGTTCGCAGCCGTTGCAGGAACCGGCATCGACCGCCCGGATCGACAGGCTTCGTCCCAATCGTTTGTGAGCAGCCCCGTCGAGCGCGCGTGCGAGTTCGTCGACCGCCGTGCTGCTTGCCAACGGCGGACGCTCGGTGAGAGGGGGGCGTATCAGGCTTTCAAAAAGAAGCTTGCGCATGACAGCGTGCCTTCAGAGATCATGGCCCGAATAAGAGCAGTTGAACGATTTGTTGCACAGCGGAAAGTCGGCAACGATGTTTCCTTCGATCGCCGCTTCAAGGAGCGGCCATTGAAACCATGACGGATCACGCAGATGACAGCGCTCGACCAAGCCGCCCTTGCCAATGCGCAGCCAGGCCAGAATGTCGCCCCGAAAACCTTCGACGAGCGCCATGCCTTCATGCGATCGGTCTGTCTGCGCGAAATTGACGCGGATCGGTCCGTCTGGCGCTTGCCGCAGGATTTGTTCGATCAGGGACAGGCTTTGTTCGACCTCGTGGATGCGAATCCAGACACGGGCGTTCACATCGCCCCCCTGGAGGAGAGGTACGTCGAAGGCGAGTTCGCCATAGGGTGGATAAGCGAGATTGCGTCGGGCATCGAAGTCCCGACCGGAGGCCCGGCCAACGTAGCCTCCGGCGCGATATTGACGAGCGAGTTCCACCTTCAGCCGACCAGTTGCGACAGTCCGATCCTGCAGCGACGCTGTGTTATCGTAGAGCTCGACCAGCGCGGGAAACCGTTGCCTGATCTCTGCGATCAGGGACCTGAGCGCTGTCGTGCCCTCATCGCTCAGGAAGCTTGCCACGCCTCCGGGCACTATGCGGTCGCGCATCAAACGATGACCGAAGGCAGCATCGCTTGCCCGCAATACGCGCTCACGCAGCACCCCACAGTGGGCATGCATGAGCGCGAAGGCGGCATCATTGCAGATAGCGCCGATGTCGCCCAGATGATTGGCCAGACGCTCCAACTCGGCCATGAGCGCTCGCAGCCAGACCGCGCATGGGGGAACCTCGACGCCCAGCGCCGCCTCGACCGCGCGTGCAAAAGCGAGGGAGTATGCCACAGTACTGTCGCCAGAGGTTCTGCCCGCCAGTTTGGCTGCGTGATCGATATCGGACCCCGCCATCAAGCCTTCTATGCCTTTGTGTGTGTATCCGAAGCGCTCCTCCAGCCGGACGACCGTTTCGCCGCTTGCCGTAAATCGAAAATGCCCTGGCTCGATGATGCCGGCATGCACGGGCCCGACCGGGATTTGATGCAGGCTCTCCCCCTCGGCAGGCAGGAAATGGTAGGGCGAGGCTGTCGCAGCAGACGTCCGGACGCGGGTACTCAACGGATAGCTGACACCCCAGTGGCCATGATCAAGCCACCGTCGCGTATCAGGCGCACCTTGTGGCAGGAGTCCGAACAGGTCAGCGGCCGCGCGTTCGAGGCGCAACGCGGGCGGATGCAGCCGGCCAACCGATGGGTAGCGGCCACTGGGGCATTCCAGGCTGACGACGCCGATGTCCCCGGCGCCTTCATCGAGAAGTGCCATGTGGACGGCGCCTGGCTCACCCCATAGGCCGAGCAAGCTCCAGTGGCCTTCGGCCAATTGCTCGACAGCAAAGCGCCATTTTTTCGGAGTGACCACGGCGCGCGACCACGGGAAATGATTTTCGACACGTTGGCCAGCGAGGATGAGATCGATCAGCGCGGGCATGCTCTTTCTCTCCTCTGCTCACCCCAGGATACTTGCGACGTGCTGGAACCATGTGACCAGCGGTGGCGGCAGATAGATGCCGGCGGCAAACACCAACGCCAAGTGGGAATACATCGGAATGTAGGACGCCTCGGCGGGTGCAGTGCTGCCGCGCGGTTCGCCGAAAGCGACGCCGGTTAGTCGAAGCAGCAGGGCGCCGAAAGCGAGCAGAATCCCGAAAACCACCGGCATCGCCAAAAGGGGATGTCTTGCAAATGTCGAACTCACGACCAGGAATTCGCTCATGAAGATGCCGAGCGGAGGGAGGCCGGCAATCGCAACGACGCCGATGACGAGCGCCCAGCCAAGCGCAGGATGTGTTTCCGTCAGTCCCCGGATTTCGGCGATGTTCTGTGTCCCCTTGACCTGGGCAATGTGGCCAACCGTGAAAAAGATCGCCGATTTGGTCAGGCTGTGCATGACCATGTGCAGCAGCCCGGCAAAATTGGCGAGCGGGCCACCCATGCCGAAAGCGAACACGATGATGCCCATGTGCTCGATCGAGGAGTACGCGAACAGGCGTTTTATGTCGCGGCGGCGATAGAGCATGAAGGCCGCGAAAACAAGCGACGTAAGTCCCATCGTGATCATCAATGGCCCAGGTGCGATCGCTTCCGGGCTTGCCGCGAGCAATAGCTTGAAGCGCAGCACGGCATAGAGCGCGACGTTTAACAGCAAGCCTGACAGCACCGCGGAAATCGGCGTTGGACCCTCAGCATGCGCGTCTGGCAGCCAGGCATGCAACGGCGCAAGGCCGACCTTCGTCCCATAGCCCAGCAGCAGAAAGACGAAGGCGACATTGAGCAGAGCCGGATCGAAGCGCGCGGCGTGAGCGATGAGTACCGTCCAGACCATCGCATTCGTTCCCTCGCCGACGATCGGCTGTGCGGCCATGTAGACGAGGATGGTGCCGAACAGTGCCAGCGCAATACCGACGCTTCCCAGAATGAAATATTTCCAGGCGGCCTCCAACGCTTCGTGCGTGCGGTAGATGCCGACCATGAGCACGGTGGTCAGCGTGGCAAGCTCCACCGCCACCCACATCAAGCCAATATTGTTCGACACGAACGCCAGGTTCATGCCGAACATCATGACCTGGTACATTGCGTGATAAAACCGCAAGTTCGGGGCTGTCAGCCGCCCGGTCTCCAGTTCGTGGGCAATGTAGGAAGCGCTGAAGACGCTGGTGGTGAAGCCGACGAATGTGTTGAGCACGATGAAGACGATGTTGAGATCATCGACGAGCAGATACTGTCCGGGCTGTGGGCGGTCGGTGACAAGAAGCGACAGTGCGGCGAGCAAGGTTAGGAAGCTCGCAGCGACATTGAGGCCCGCCGATATCCGGTATTTCGGCAGCGCCGCCAGAAGTGCGGCCGCGAAGACCGGTATCAGCAAGATGGCGGCCACCGCGTCGAGGGAAAACGCGGTCAACGGTGTTCTCCCCTGTAGTCTTCGAGCGCGCCGACATCCACCGAGTCGAACCTCTCGCGGATGCGGAACAGGAAGACGCCGATGACGATGAAGGCGATAAGGATCGAGAAGGCGACACTGATCTCGACGACCAGGGGCATGCCCTTGGCCCCCGTAGCGGCGAGGACCAGACCGTTCTCGAGCGACATGAATCCGACAACTTGGCTGACGGCGTTGCGGCGGGTGACCATCACCAGCAGCCCCAGCAAAATGATGGACAGCGCGAAAGCCAGGTCCTCGCGGGCGAGGGGATCAGCCTCGGGAGTGACGCGCAGCATCAGGACCATGGACAGGGCCACCAGGCCTATCCCCGCAAGCATCGTCGTTCCGATGCCGACGGCGGTCTCGACGTCACGATGGATACCGAGCCGCTGAATGATGCGATGAAGCCCTACAGGAATGACGATCGCCTTGAAGACGAGGGCTATCGCCGCCGTGACGTAGAGATGATGCGCGTCCTGGATATATGCCTGCCAAGCTACGGACAGGGCCAGCACGATTGCATGAAGGGCAAAAACGTTGATCAGCGCAAAGAGGCGATCCTGATACAGCATCATGAAACTGACCAGCACCAGGCCGCCGGCGAGCAGGTGAGCAATGTCGAAGGTGAGGCCGTTCATCAGAGGCTCCGTGAGACGAACAGCAGGAGCGTGCCGAGCAGGGCCAGCATCAGCGCCGCCCCGAGGAAATCCGGGACGCGGAAGATGCGCATCTTGGCGATGGCAGTCTCAAAAACGGCGAGGAGAACGCCACAGACGGCAAGCTTGCCGACATAGGCGACGACACCCGGAGCAAGGGATTCCAGTCCTGCCCCGGCGCTCGCCAGTCCCCAAGGTAGGAAGACGCAGGAAATCAGCGACACATAGAGCAGAAGCTTGAGGAAGGCGGCAAACTCGATCATCGCCAAATGGCGACCAGAATACTCCAGCACCATCGCCTCATGAACCATGGTGAGTTCCAGATGGGTCGATGGGTTGTCCACGGGTATGCGGGCGTTTTCGGCGATCGCCACCATCACGAGGGCGATGAGCGACATCCCGAGCGATACCCGCAGGCCAACCTCCGGCGATCCCATGAAGGCGGCGACTGTCGAGAGTTGCGTCGCGCCGGCGACGAGCGCCAGGCTAAACACGATGAGCAGCATGGCGGGTTCGGCCAGCGAAGCGATCATCACCTCGCGGCTCGAGCCGATGCCGCCGAAGCTCGTGCCGACGTCCATGCCTGCCAACGCCAGGAAGAACCGGGCGCTTCCCAGCAGTGCGACAATGGCTATGAGATCGGCGGTCCAACTGAATGTGAGGCCGGCGGCGAATGTCGGGATGAGCGCCGCGCCGACCCAGGTGGTGGCAAAGATCAGATAGGGCGTCACGCGAAACAGCCAGGATGCATTGTCCGCCAGAACGACTTCCTTGCGCATCAGCCGCAAGAGATCGCGGTAAGGTTGGATCAGGGAAGGACCCTGGCGGCGCAAGAGCCGTGCCTTCACCTTGCGCACGAATCCGGTCAGGAGCGGCGCCAGCAAAAGGACCAGCGCCATCTGTGCGCCTTGAACGGCCAACTCGAGAATCACGGCCATAGTGCGAGCACCAGGAGCAGGGCAATGAGAAAGAGAAAGACGAGGGTCAGGTAGCGCCTGATCGTCAGGAACTGCAGATGGTTGAGGTGGTCGGTCGCAAAATCGATGGCCTTGGCGATCGGCTGATAGAGCGCCTCCCAGATCACGTCATGCATTTCGACGTTCAAACGAGCCGGACCGGTCTCGCCTGGCGGCGGCATTTCGACGGTTTCCCTTGCACGAAATACGAACGCGCCGAAGACGCGGCGGATAGGTTGCGCGAAGCTGACGGCCGTGTACTGCGAGCTTGGGATCACATCCGGGAAGCCGCAACCCCAGGCGGGACCCCGACGGAGTGCATGTGATGCAAAGCGATGGATCACATATGCCGCAGCGGATGCGGAAAAGGCGATGAACAGGAACACCAACAGGCCGTTGTAGGAACTGCGGCTCGCTGCAATCGGCACGATAGACAGCCAGGGCTGCGCCATCTGCACAGGCATCCGGCTGCCAATCAGTGGCAGTGTCACCGATGGAAGGCCGTCTATGACAAGACCCGGCAGAATACCGGCCAGGAGACAAAGGGCAGCGAGGATGAACATTGCCGCTAACGAGTAGCGATCGACTTCATGCGCATGCTCCGCTGCCGAGGTCCGTGGCCGGCCCAGAAATGTAATCCCGAACGCCTTTACGAAGCAGGCCGCGGCCAGTGCCGCCGACAGCGCCAGCAGACCGCCAACTGCGGGCACCATGACCTTCAGTCCCCATTGTGGCAGATCGGGGCTCTGCAATATGGCCTGAAAGGCCAGCCATTCGGAGACGAAGCCGTTGAAGGGTGGAAGCGCCGAGATCGCGACGCAACCGACCAGAAAGGCAAAACTTGTAAAGGGCATGCGATGGATGAGACCGCCCAGCTTCTCCATATCCCGTTCTCCGGTTGCCGTCAGCACGGCACCCGCGCCGAAAAACAGCAAGCTCTTGAAAAAGGAATGGTTGAGGACGTGGAACAGCGCGGCGGTGAGCGCCAGCGCTGCAGCCGATGGCATGGCGTTCGCCTTGAAAGCGAGCGCGAGACCAAGGCTCACGAAGATAACGCCGATGTTTTCAATGGTGCTATAGGCAAGCAGTCGCTTCAGGTCGTTTTCCATCAGGGCGTAGAGGATGCCGAGAACCGCCGTCAGGCCGCCAAGGAAAAGCACGGCAACGCCCGACCACCATGCCGGCTCACCGAGCAGATCGAAAATAACGCGTATAAAGCCATAGACTGCGACCTTGGTCATCACGCCGCTCATGAGAGCCGAGACGTGGCTTGGCGCGGCCGGATGAGCGAGTGGCAGCCATACGTGCAGCGGGACGAGTCCAGCCTTGGAGCCGGCGCCCAGCAGCATGAGAACCAGGACGAAAGCAGCAGCGAACGGGGTGGGGTCGGCGGCTCGCATCGCGTCGAACGTATAGGTTCCATCGGATCCGGCGAGCAGGCCGAACGCAAGCAGCAGCGTGAATGTGCCGAAGCTCGCCATCACGAGATAGATGTAGCCCGCCCGTGCATTGTCCTGCTCGCGATGGTGCGCCATGACGAGCGCCCAGGAGGCGAGCGACATGAATTCCCAAGAAAGCAGGAAAGTGAAGGCGTCGTCGGCCACCATGACAAGGTTCATTCCGGCTAGGAAAGCCGGGAAGAACGGCAGGACCCGATGCGGCACAGACTCATGCCTGCCGTATCCGAGGCCATAAAGACTGGCCATGGAGCCGCCGAAGTTGACGACGATGAGGAAGAAGGTCGAGAGCGCATCCAAACGGAAATGAGCTCCAATCCATGGCAATCCAAGAGGCAATACCACAGTCGACGGGGTGACGGGATTGTCGGCGATGCGGCTCGCGAGAATGATGAGCACGGCCGCCGATATAGCCAGCGTCAAGCCGTAGATCAGGCGTGTTCCCGAGTCCGATCTGCGGCTTTCCGCAATCGCAAGCACCGCAGTCCCCAGGAGCGCAGCAACGCCCCACAGGAGGACCGCGGCCCCCGAAATCACGCCACGCTCCTCACGGGGACTTTGGCATCCGTATCGACCCCGCCCAGAATTTTGGCGGGATCAAAATCCGTTTTCAGTCGCACGCCGCGCCCGCCGATTTGGCTGGAGGCACCTTCAGCGATCAATTCCACGCCGGCGAGGTCAAGTGCCCCGATCAGCTTCATGAGAGAATCGACGTTACCCCGAATAATCGACTCGCTGGCTTCCATGCGTTGAATTGTCGGCACGGAAAGACCGGACAATTCGGCAAGCCTGCGCTGGTCGATGCCAAGGAGCGCCCTCGCGGCACGCAACTGTGGAGCAGTTATCACGGTCGCATCCCCCTTTTGATCAGCTTTGAGATATTATCTCTACGCCTTGCAGCATATATTAAAATGCGGCGCATTCAATTAATGATGCGTGACGCATCTGTCTTGAAGTTGTAGAAAACCCGGCGATATGTCCCCCGCCTCGAACCAAAGCATGCGACCATTCTCGCCGCCAGCCATCTCGGATTGTACGTGATGGGGCTGGCAATGGGCCTTGTCTCGGCCGGCCATTCGATTGGAGCCGCCGCGGGCGCGTTCCTAGGGCGGCTATCTCTTCGACCTCACTCCACGTTACGAGTGGTATGGCTGAGTTCGCTTGCTCTTGCCGTTGGGGCCGGTCTCATCGTGTTCGTGCTTCAGGATCAGCCCAACAGATAGCTGCCGAAATCCAGGAACAGCGCCTTCGCGAATGTGCTGCCAAATCTGGCATGCGGCAAAGCTCTGTCGCGCTACTGCCATAGCCGCCTCATGCGAACGGAGACGTCCTCCAGGACTGGCATGGAGGCCAGCACGAGGAGAATGGCCGCGAGAAATAACGTCGCCGCGAAGCCGACATGCTTGAAACCCACGGCGCCGATGACGCCGCCGGCAAAGAACAATGCCACAAGCGACGCAAGCAGCCTCAGCTTTCTTCGATCGGCCTTCACGAACAGTTCGTCCGAGTCACTCCCCGAGATGTTCCAATAAAGCAGCTTGCCGAGCTCGATGCCCATGTCAGTCACCAGGCCAGTGACATGCGTTGTCCGGATTCTGGCTTCCGACAGCTTGGTGATGATGGCGTTCTGCAAGCCCATAATGAAGCAAAGCAGCATCACCGTCATCGGCACAAACAGAGCTTCATGACGCGCAAGATGGCTGCCGAGCAGGCCGAAGCAGATCAGCAGAACCGCTTCCAGGGCAAGCGGGAACGCGTACTCGCCCTGCAGACCCTGCCGCCTTCCCCAGTTGACCAGCACCGCTGAGCAGGCGGCGCCTGCGATAAACGACAACAAGGCGCCCAATCCGGAAAGCGCCAGTCCGACATTGCCGAGTGCCAGGTGATCAGCCATCGACGAAACGATGCCTGACATGTGGGATGTGTACTGTTGGACCGCCAGAAAGCCGCCAGCATTGGCGGCTCCTGCGATGAACGTCAGAAAGCGAGCGAGGTGCCGGTCGGCTCTTTCGCTACGCTCTTTTCCGGTCAGCCGGTGCAGATACAGGATCATGAGCGAACCTTGCCTTTCTATGCGGGAAAGCGGGACCGCAAGCTGACATGTCGGGAGAGATTCATTGGGTGTTTCGGGAAGAAAAGGAAGACGAAAGACGGTGAATGCGTGGCGCCGAGGGCGTGCTTTGTATGATCTACTTTGGCACGCCCAACAGCGTATCTGGATGCCGGAACCTGACGCCAGGGCCGCCATCGTCGCTACGCATATGTTCGCTGAGAAGGTCGACACCGGCGCGGTTCAGCGCATCGATCACTTTCACCAAACTATCGACAACGCCTCGCACATTGCCTTGGCTGGCTTCCATCGTTGGATCGTCGGCAGCGAGAGGCCTGCCATTTCCGTCAGGGTTTCTGGTCGATGTTGAGAAGGGCGCGGGCAGTACGGAGCTGGGAAGCGGTGATCATCGAGGCATCAGTGTCTGAATATGAGAAAATGATAGTCTCCATAGCATCATTGATATACTAAATATCAATACAGAGCGAAAAAAATGATCTGACTTTGGCAGAGAGAACCTTGGCGATTATCGTGTCCGCGTGAACTCAACGCTACAGACCTTTTCAGGATCCGACCGGGACCTGGACCGTCAATGATGCTCGTACCGGGCGGCCCGCCGAGATGGGCAGCCGAACCACCGTTGGAATGAACCAGAACGATGCCGAGGAACTCGCCGATCTCCTCAACGGGCTGAATGCACAAAGGCCGAGCTCTACAGAGGTTCTTCAAGAGCCTATCAAGCCCTCCCCGAGCTGGAATATCCCTTCCATGACAAGGACATTCTCGTCACCGCCTGCGGCCGCATCTGCATGCACAGGAAGAAGATCAACATCTCCACCGTGCTCGCTGGCCAGAGGCTCGGAATCACCGAAGTCGACGACGGCATTTGGCTCGTCTCCTTCATGCACTATGATCTGGGATATATCGACGTGGAACAGAGGACCTTGCAGACCATCGACAACCCGTTCGGCACGAGGTTGTCACCCATGTGTTAGGTACAAACTGTTACCCATGTCTCCGGGCCGTACATGTGGAATTTGGTAGCGGGAGAGGGATACCGTCAATACAGGTCCGCCACCGAATTCGTTTGCTAGCTCGACTTCTTTGCCCTCTCGATCGCGTTCCGAGTCTTGAGCGTGCTGCCGATCGACCAATCTGACCATGTTCAACGACTCAGCGAGGTCGAACGTGCATACCGTTTCCCGTGAAGAGCTGTACACGCGAGTTTAGTCGAAGCCGTTGATCAAGGTGGCCGCAGACTACGGGATCACGGGACTGCGCTGAGGAAGACGTGTAACCGGCACCGCATTCCCAACGCCTCCGCTCGGCTATTGAAGGCTTCGCGCCTCCGTCGGTTGCTTCCCGGCCCCACGGCGCAACAGAAACTGCCGAGGCTCTAATCGACGCTGGATGACAGTTCCGTGGCAGGTCAGGGCGATTCCAACCGATCTATAAGCAGCGTCTGGAGACAGCCCTTCAGCATCGGAATCTTGTAACCGCTTACTCGAAAGGAAGGCGCATCTGTGAATCTCGCAGAGCGTGCCGGAAGTTACTCACCCGCCGTATTAGCGTTAATCAGGCGCTCCAGAGTAGCGAAGTCCTTAAGATCTCGGTAGGGCGTCACATCAAGGTCTGCCGGCACCTTGCTAAGCTTCTCTTCGTCGATGGGTTTTTCGTTCAGTTTCATCAACGATTGGTATGTTTTCCACGAAACGCCGGCGGCTTTGACGGCATCGCGTTCAGCGCGAACTGCTATTTGATGCGCATGAAGGTAATGAAGCCCAAGCTTGTCCAGAAGAGCCTTTTCCACGACCTCATGCGTCAGCAAAAATGGTGCGAGCCGCACCCTACGGCCTTTCCAAGGGATTGTTCGTGGCAGATGCCGGTCGATGTAAATCATGCCTCCGTCTTTGCTGTAGCCTGCAATGTATGGGATGTCGAAGCCGTGGTTCACTTCCACCCGACGGTGCAAGGCCAGGACAACATCGCCGAGCACCGCGTCGTCGATATCCTCGGAGCTGTGTCGGACTTCATCTTCGAGTTTCATTGTGATTCCCATGGCCTGTCTAGGCAGTCTGTGCCGCTCGGAACTGGGTGACCTAGATTGGTTCCTCACGTTGTAGGTTTGCACACTACTCTAGTCGCCGAAATCGCGGTCCTAGCCAGCGTGCCTAATTGTGTCGTTGGCCGAAGTCGTACGTGCGCCGTGTCAAACGGCATCCAAAACGATCCCCGATCGGCCGAAGAAGAGTTGCGATGGGAACCATCGCAGAAATCTACAGTGCAGGAGCGACGGGCTTGGAACCTTTGGCGCAGCGAACGCGAACGCCTTTGTTTCTTCAAGAGGCAAACGCCGGCCAATATTGAAACGGCGGGTCAGGAGACGCCGAGCTGATAGATGCCGTATCTTTGAACATTGGCGACGCATCTTGCCCTGGCAATGCATAGTTTGTTGCTTGCCCGCACAAAGTGCTCGAGCGGCGACGCGCCTTCAAGGGCGACTGCGCCGTTCAGGCCTGTCCGGGCTGTCCTGGGAGACACAGCGCCACCCGTCGCTATCGCGAGATCGCCGGTGTTGGATTTGCCTTTCGTTGGTGAACAACCCGGTGGCCGGTTCGGTACGCGCAGCAAACTCCCCCTCCGATTGCTGCATTGATCGGTGGCACCGATCGCAGCCCGCTTCTGACGCCCGATACTGCCGCATTAAACGCAGAAGCCTACCGAGATCCCAATTTGGCTTTTGCCCCAGCACAGGGGAAGACTGATAATTTTTCTCGCCCTTACCGGCGCCGCGATCGAGATACTGCAGGGCATGCAAATAATAAGTCGCGACATGGATATCTTCGACTGGTTTGCCGATTGTGTGGGCATCGCGTGCGGACTCGCGATTGCAAGCTGGACAACGAAATTAGCTGACGGTTTCTCCTAGAGGTCACATCCTGGAAAGTACGGGCTGGCCGCGCAAAGTACTTGCGCGGTGAAGAGGATTTGCGGCACGCTTCGCTACAGGATTGCCGCGAGGAGGATGGGATGGCCGTAGCTAAGAAGGACCGGAGGCCGGAACTTAGACGCATGAAATACCTCATCGCCTCGCTGTTCGGCGCCTTGCTGCTGTTCGGTTTCATCGCCTTGGCTGGCGCTGGCCACGGCTGGATCGCGGGCGCGTTGAGTTGCCTGCCACTAGCTGCGGTCTCGTTTGCCGCTTGGCTCAACGCACTGCGCGCTATACCTTCACTCCATATCGCTAGCGGGCTGCTTGTTACCGCATGCGTCGTGCTCGTAGGCACGGCGTATGGAACGCTATCAGATGGCGCGCGCTACTTCCTTGATTATTGGCGCCTGCAAGGTCCCCTGGCCGGGCCGGTTATCGCCCTCATCTATTTCAACTGGGTCTTCGCGTGCGGGCTCACGTGGTGGCGTCGCCGCGCAGAGACTTAGCTATGCGTCGCCCTGGCGGGAACCCACTAGAGAGGACCGACGAGCAAGAAGACCATCGCTCGGCAATCGCAAGCTCCGGTTCCGTCCTGGCATCTCTTTCTGGGTCATATTGTCGGTGATGAGCCGTCGCGGGCATTGCATGATTTCGCCTCGCGTCCACCCGACCTCAAGCATGCAACCTACGATGGCCCGGATCCCCGGCCCCATGGCCTCTTGGCAGTCTATCTCGCGATCGGCATATTCGCCCTGTCGTCTTGGCGGCGTGATCATCGTCGCTCCGTAGAGATACGCTTCGCCGGCACGCTACTCGATGATCTTCACAACCACGTTTTCACCGCTTGCTTCTGCGAGCGCGTAGTCGACGCTAGCGTTATAGTCCGCTTTTGGGCTGGCGATGAGATAGTAGATGAAGTGGGCTTCGTCCAGCGACAGGTCTTTCGGATCGACTGGTATCTCAAAACCGAGATAGGCGAACAGACCGCGGAATAGGCACGCGTCCAACGCGCTCGCTTCCTGGGGAAGCTGGCCGGTGGCGCTCCTCGACCTGCCGCGATTGAAATGACGCCTTTATCGATAAGGGCCGGTTATCGTCGCCGCATGCCCTGGACCGTTACAGCGACGGTGGATTGCATTATACCGGCCTTAGTCTTGAGGGGTTTGGGAAGTGATCACGAACATCATCGACAAGCGTGCGCGCCCATATCGATGGAAGTCGGTTACAGTGATCGTTGAAGCGACCTGGCACGACAACACGGTCCGGGACAGCGATCTGGTGCCCAAAACAGACGGGGAAATTGATCAGCGCGAACGCATCACCCTGGCTGAGGCCGTCCAATGGGCGAACAGCCTGCCTGGATCCGTGACCCTATTCATCTACGATGAGGGGGCTATCTTAATGTGAAAGAAGGCCACCGGGCTTCGGCTGTTCAGTCCTAGCGGACCCTTCGAGCACTTCCGGTCCGAGCAGACGACCTACGGATACAGCGTCGGTGAATTGCATGATACCTTTGCGCTCGCAACCAGGGAGTGGGGGAATGGACGACGAGTCTTTCAGGGCCCTTATCGAATCTCACCGGCATACTCAGCGGATGATCGGGCGGCTTGAGTTCCTTATCGGGATCATCTTCTGAGAATGCGCTAACTGTGACGGCGGTGGTCACCGTGGCTCGTGTGTCAGCAGATGTGGTAAGGTTGAGTGTCGGCGAGTAGCAGAGGTCCAGCAACAATGACTTTGAGGCGAACCAGAGCTTACGGCGCATCCGGCTTGGTTCTAGCGGTTTGCACTGTGTTTGCTTGGCAGAACGCCACTGCTGCTCAGAATTGCGACGCAGCCGCGACGCCTGGCGTCAATTGGCGCGAGTGTAACAAGAAGCTTCTCATCCTAGAAGGACAGGACCTGAGCGGGGCGAACCTGTTCGGTGTTGATTTCACTTCGACCGACCTCAGGAACAGCAATCTCCTTGAGGCAAATCTTGAGAAGGCAACGCTTGTGCGTGCTTCCCTGGCCGGCTCGACCGCCAAAGGCGCCCGGTTCGACAGAATCGAGGCCTACAGGACCGACTTCAGCCGTATGGACGCGCAGGGCGCTGTGTTTGCGAGCGCGGAAATGCAGCGCTCGAATTTTCAGGACGCCAATCTGACCAATGTTGATTTCACAAAGGCGGAATTGGGGCGTGCGCAGTTCCATGAGGCCGATATCAGCGGCAGCCGCTTCTCGTTTGCCAATCTCGCACGGGCGGACTTCCGAGGAGCGACGCTCACCGCGCCGGTAGACTTTGACCGCGCTTTTTTCTTTCTGACCCGTATCGAGGGCGTCGACCTTTCCAATTCGACGGATCTGTCCCAGTGGCAGCTCAACATGGCTTGCGGAGACGCCCGGACCGAGTTGCCTTCCGGCTTGACGAGGCCTGAAGATTGGCCCTGTCAATTCCAGCAGGAATAATTGTCGCAAACGAACTGCGGCAATGCTGCACCCGACAGGATTCGAACCTGTAACTTCTGCCTTCGGAGGGCGCAGATCCTCCGCCAAAGTGGCACGTTTCTGCGGTATTGCTATTGGCGAAATCGCGGCCGAAGGTATTTGTGCCCCTTCCGTTCACCGCTACCGGTTCAATCGAACCGGTATCTGTCCGAATAAATCAAAGTCATTGAGACGCGCTGCAAGCTCGTCGAGCTCAATATTTGAGCGCCTGTCCGGAAAATGGGTGACGGCGTCGAACTGGTGCTCGATCGACTTCGCCGCGATACTCGCAGCGAAGCCTCCAACCGAGACGACGAGCGTCAGGTTTTCGATAGGCGAGTGGCATAACGCCTCTCCTTCCACAATGGTAGGAGCGCGGCGCTCGATGCGAACCTGCAAGCCTGTCAACACGCCTGCGATGATCAGCCCTCCCGCCGTCACTTCGTCGCCGGTCACAAACACCCGGTCCAGTACCGGGCGACAGCACTTGATAGGCCGCGGCATCTTGGGGGCTTAACGGATTGTGTCCACCTATTTTAGGGAATGGTGCGTTCTCGCGCTGCTGAAGGCGGCGGAGCGGGAAGCGGGTGACATTCTCATGGACCGGTTAGTCAAGAACGACGTAGAGTAGATGAGCTTTGCCAGGTCACGACGTGGCAAGCGGTGGAATCTTGCCCCTGAAGCGGAAAAAATGCGCGATGTCGAAGCGGAAGGCCGGGCCATTAAGGACGCCAGGTCAACGGCCGAAGCTACGGCAGGGTTCGCCAAGGCCATAGGCGCGGCGATCGAAATGTGTGGCTGCCAGATATAACAAGGCAGCCGCAGCACATTTAGTTGATTGCCGTTGTAACGTCGACCTCCATACAACGGCGAGCGGGCCGCCGTCCCCAGCTATCTCTGTGCAGGACGCGCGCGGACGATCCGGCGCACCCGAAGGGCTGGGGAGAGCTCGTCGCACGCCTACGGGGCTCTTATCTACCCCGCCGCTTAAGCTCCTTTTGCTGGCGGAACTTCGCTTCCTTTTCGATAAAGTCGGCTCCTCCAGCTTGAATTGCCTCCCAGACAAAGTCGTGAAAGCGGAAGGGGTAATGATCTTGGTGATGAGTGCCGCCCGGGCTCGTCGCCAGACCCTTTTCCAACAGTAGCGACATTGCGGGGCTGTGAACGTAGGTGAAGATTGACGGCGTTTTCTTCTGCAAGGCTTCGGCGACGTAGTGCAGTTCCTCACCGGACAGGCTATCGAGGCGCGCCAGGATAATCTCCCGTTTGTCCTTATTAGCCTTCTCCGCGATCAGCTTTCTTCTTCTCGGTCTCCTCCCGTTTCGCCTTCCTGGATGCCAGCCAACCGCGCAAGCTGGTGATCTCCTGTCCCGCCATGCTGCTGATGGCGATGGCGCTGAAGAAGACCCCCACGCAGATCGTCACCCCGCTCCAAAATGGCTCTAGTACTACCCACTGGTAGTGGCCCGCGACCAGTATCCCCCATGCACCAATGGCTATTCCAGCGACCACTCGTGTCGGGAGGCTCAATGCGTTGAGCCACTCGAGTCAGGAAGAAAGCTCATGTCCAACGCCCCCGAATTGCCAAAAGCATCATAGCGTTTTTGAGTCAGGTTACAGAGCGGCCGACTTCGAGGGCGATCGTTACCCGGAGCGTTACCCCTGCGACGCAAATGTAAAACCCGCCATCAGGCGGGTCTAAATTATAAAGCGATTTCAGCGTTTATGGTAGCGGGAGAGGGACTTGAACCCCCGACCCCAGGATTATGATTCCCGTGCTCTAACCAACTGAGCTACCCCGCCAGGGCGGCGAAGGCCCGAAATCCAGCTTAAATCGGCAGGCATATCGGCGCGTTCGCCAAGGTCGCGCGGATATAAGGTTGCGAGGCCAAGCCTGTCAAGCATCGAAGTGGCTGCCGCGCCGGCATATTGCCGGCGCCTAAGGCGCATCGCGTTCGACCGGTTCATGCGATGCGCTTTAGATTCTGGTTTGATGCATGTCGTTATCGCGAAACCCGCTGCACACTTTTGCGCGACATGCATAAAGCTTTGCCGGGCAGACATTTGGGCGCACAGGCCGGGGTTGAGTTCAGCGAGGCACGTCGTTATGTCTCGGCCACGAAAGCCATGGTCAGGAACTGATGAACCCGCGCATTGCAGTCCTCGGTTGCGGATACTGGGGCAGCAACCACATCCGCACCCTCAAGGCGCTCGGCGCGCTGCACGCGGTTTCGGACGTCAACCCTGCGCGTGCGGAGGGTTTTGCCAGCGAGCAGGATTGCCTGGCGATTGAGCCGGAGGCGCTGTTTGCCCGCGACGACATCGATGCCATCGTCATGGCGCTGCCGCCGCAGTTCCATGCCGACATGGCGGTACGCGCCGTGCTCGGCGGCAAGGACGTGCTGGTCGAGAAGCCGATCGCGCTGACGGTGGCCGATGCCGAACGCTCCGTGCAGGCGGCTGCCGATAATGGCCGTGTCTTCATGGTCGGCCATGTGCTGCGCTTCCATCCCGCCTTCGAGATGCTGAAGGCGCTGATCGACAATGGCGAACTCGGCGAAGTCCGCTACATCCACTCGCATCGGCTCGGCCTCGGCAAGTTCCACACCGAAAACGACGCGTTGTGGGATCTGGCGCCGCACGATCTGTCGATGATCCTGGCAATCACCGGCACCGAGCCGGTCGAGGTGCGCGGCGAAGGCGCTGCCCTTCTCGACAATCTCAGCGACTTTGCGCATCTGCACATGCGTTTTCCCAACGGCCTGCGCGGCCATCTGTTCGCCTCGCGGCTCAACCCTTACCGCGAGCGGCGGCTGACCGTTGTCGGCACCAAGGCGATGGCGGTGTTCGACGATGTCGAGCCATGGGAGCGCAAGCTTGCCGTTTACCGCCACGCGGTGTGGCAGGACAGCGGCCAATGGGCGTTCACCGCCAACGAGCCTTCCTATGTCGCGGTCGGTGAGGGCATGCCGCTGACGCGCGAGCTCGAGCATTTCATCCACTGCATCGAGACGCGGGCCGAACCGCGGACCAGCGGCGAGGAAGCCATCAGGGTGCTGCGCATCCTGACCGCCGGCACCGTCGCCCACACCAGGCCCTAGAGCGGTTCATCGTCTCCCGGAAACGCCGAACCGCTCTATTTCTTTGTTTCTGTGCAATTCCGGACGGAAAACCGTTCCACACTTTTCCTGGAATTGCTCTAGGCGAAAAACGCCGTCTATTCGGCGGGAACCCGCGCCGGCTGGACGGCAAGCCGCGTCAGCATCGCCTCGGCTTCGGCGCCGCGCTCGGAGCGCTCGATGAAGCCGCCGCCGAACACACGCGCGTCGTTGCCGTCGTCGGAATAGAGCACGCACGCCTGACCGGGCGCAATGCCGGATTCGCCGTCGACCAGCTCCACCGAAGTGATGCCGGCGCGGTGATGCAGCACGGCCGGGCGCGGCGGCCGCGTCGAGCGCACCTTGGCGAAAAGCTCAAGCCCAGCCGCCGGGATATCGGCCAGCGGGCCATCGCCCAGCCAGTTCATGTTGCGCAAGAAGATCTTGTGCGTCTCCAGCGCCTCGCGCGGGCCGACGACAACACGGGCCCGGTCGGCGTCGAGATGGACGACGTAGAGCGGCTCGCCGGAGGCGATGCCGATGCCGCGGCGCTGACCGACGGTGTAGCGCAAAATGCCCTCGTGGCGGCCAAGCACGCGCCCGTCTATATGGACGATGTCGCCCGGATTGGCGGCAGCCGGCTTCAGCTTGGCGATGATGTCGGAATATTTGCCCTGCGGCACGAAGCAGATATCCTGGCTGTCCTGCTTGGCCGCAACCGTCAGTCCCATCTCCCCGGCGATGGCGCGAACCTCAGGCTTCGACAGGCCGCCGAGCGGAAAACGCAGATAGTCGATCTGCGCCTGGGTGGTGGCGAACAGGAAGTAGCTCTGGTCGCGGTCGGCGTCGACCGGCCGGTAAAGCGCGCGGTGGTCGCCGTTTGCGCCGGAACGGATGTAGTGGCCGGTGGCGAGCGCGTCGGCGCCGAGTTCCTTGGCGGTCGCAAGAAGGTCGGCGAATTTCACCGTCTGATTGCAGGAAACGCAAGGGATCGGCGTTTCGCCGGCGACATAGCTCTCGGCGAACGGATCGATCACCGCCTTGCGGAAGCGTTCCTCGTAATCGAGGACGTAGTGTGGGATACCGAGCGTCTCGGAGACGCGGCGGGCATCGTCGATGTCCTGGCCGGCACAGCATGAGCCGGCCCGGTGCGTTGCCGCGCCGTGGTCGTAAAGCTGGAGCGTGACGCCGACGACGTCGTAGCCCTCGCGCTTCAGCAGACCGGCAACGACCGACGAATCGACACCGCCCGACATGGCGACGACGACGCGGGTGTGTTCGGGGCGTCCGGGAAGGTCGAGGCTGTTCATGTTTCTTTCGTTCTGCGCGGCGCTTCAATGCCAATGGCCGGAATATAGGTCAAGCGTCTCGGCCGCGCCAGCTTTGCAGGCCGGCGCATTTTTTCCAGCCGGGTTCAACGCGCTTGCCGGCAGATGTTTCAAATGCCGATGAAAAGACTAACGCCGCGTTCATGATCCTTACCTATCCATTAGGGTCTGCTTAGGCAAATTTTAAAGCTGTGGCGGTAATGTGGTGGGGATTGGGTCTTTGAGTTTTTTGTAGAGAGTACGATGACCGATCTAATTAGACCGCGAGTCAAATATGTTATCGGGCCAGACGGCAGCCCACTTACCATCGCCGATCTGCCGCCGACAAACACACGTCGCTGGGTTATCCGGCGTAAGGCGGAAGTGGTGGCGGCGGTGCGTGGCGGGCTTTTGAGCCTCGAAGAGGCGTGCCAGCGCTACAAGCTCACCACCGAGGAATTCCTGTCCTGGCAAGCGTCGATCGACGAATACGGCCTTGCCGGGCTGCGCACCACGCGCATCCAGCAATACCGGCATTAGGCCGGTAAGGGCGCCGATCCGCGCCCTTACGTTTGCGAGGGGCGACGATCTGGAATTTCAGACCGTCAGCACCACCTTGCCGATCGGCCTGTTGGCGAGAAGGGCATGGGCGGCACCGGCCTGTTCGAGCGGAAACGCCTTTGCCACGTGGACGGCCAGCTTTTTCGCGTCGATCAATTTGCCGAGCTCCACCAGAGCGGCACGGTCGGGCACCACGGACATGCGCTCGACGCGGATGCCTCGCGTCCCGGCCTTTGCTTTGGTGGCATCGCTGACATCGAGCAGCGACACCAGAACGCCGCCGGCCTTGAGCACTTCCAGCGATTGCTCCGCATGCTCGCCGCCGAACGGGTCCAGAACCAGATCGATGTCGCGGGCCTTCCGGGTGAAATCATCCCTTGTGTAGTCGATCACCTCGTCGGCGCCGAGCGAGCGGACGAAATCGAGCTTTTCCGCGCTGGCGGTTGCGACGACGTAAGCGCTGTGCGCCTTGGCGATCTGCACCGCCAGATGGCCGACGCCGCCGGCTCCGGCGTGGATCAGCACGCGCTTGCCAGAATCGAGCCGGCCATGGCGGACAAGGCCTTGCCACGCCGTCAGGCCGGCCAGCGGCAGCGCGGCGGCTTGCGCGTGATCCATGCCTTCAGGTTTCGGCGCAAGCTCATCGGCCGGGACAGCGGCGAGTTCGGCGTAGGCTGCCGCCTGTTTGGGAAAGCGCGTCATGCCGAACACGGCATCACCGACCTTGAGGCCGGAGACGCCGGAGCCCAGCGCCTCGACAATTCCCGAAACGTCCCAGCCAAGGACAAAAGGCGGCTCGCCAAGCAGCGGATAGTGGCCGCCGCGCACCGCGCCGTCGACCGGATTGATGCCGGCCGCCTCGATGCGGACGAGCACTTCGCCGGCGTCGGGTGATGGCGCTGGGCGATCGGCAATGACGAGGACGTCCGGTCCGCCGAAGGAATTCTGGATAATGGCACGCATGGAAGGCACTCCTGCTGGTTTCATGTGCCACTATCACTTGGATAGTTACATTCTCTTGTCTAGTATGTACCTTTGAGATATATACGCACCTGATGGATAGCGAAGATTGTTTCCCTTCTGGTTATGACGCGTTCCGACGGACGTGCCCGTCGCACGCCGTGCTCGAGACGCTCGCCAGCAAATGGGTCTACCTGGTGATCTGTGCGTTGCGTCGGGGCCGGCTCCGCAACGGCGAATTGGCGCGCAAGCTCGAAGGCATCACGCCGAAAATGCTGACGCAGACGCTGCGTATCTTGGAACGCGACGGCCTTGTGCGGCGGGAGGTTTTCCCGGTCATTCCGCCGCGTGTCGAATATGAGCTGACCGAACTTGGCCAGAACCTGGCAGGACTGCTCAATCAGATCAGAGCCTGGTCGGAGCAGCATGTGCCCGACATTAAGAATGCGCGCGCACGGGCGGCGGAACAGCAGGAAGATCTGGGTGCCTGAGGCGGCACCGTTCGGGTGCTCAGCAATGGCGCGCAAGCGCGGCGCGCGTTAAAAGCCTTGTTTTCAGCCGATCATGGCGCTGCGGCCGCCGGCTTCCGTGTCGCGCGCCTTGGTGTCGCGCGATTCGAGCATCTCGGCCTTGGAAAGCTCCGCTTCGGCTTCGCTCAGCAATGATTCGGCGACATTTCGCTGCTGGGCGAGGTCGCTTTGCGAATTTCTGAGGTTGTCGCGGCGCAGACGTGCCGCCTTGGCGAAGGTCGGATAGGCAAAATGATTGATGTCGGTGATGCCGGCCTTCTTCTCCTCTGCGGCGATCTGAAGTTCCAGTTCGACGGCCATGCGCTCGAATTCGGCGATCATCATGTCGAGCTGCAGCAGTTGCCGCCGCTTCTCGCTCACCTGAAATTGCTTCAGCCGAACGAGGTTTTCACGTGACTTCATGATTCGGTACTCCCGGAAACGCACACCTGCACATATCGCCCAATCCACCCGGCAAGGCCCAGGCTTGACCCGTTTCCACCGGCTTTCCCTGAACTATGGGAAACAAACTCCTAAAGTTTTTTGCCGGCGGTAACCATTCGTTTACGGGCATTGTTAATCATACCGCTCAGGACTTAAGGGCGGGTAAAAATTCTGCTTCTCGTCGCGAAACCCGGCCAACGAGTCCGAAGAGTCACTTAGTCTGGCTTTTTAATGTGCCGCATTAACGGTTTGGTTCTGTGATTCGTTATTGGATTCAATAAGGTGTAGAAAGGGGTTAAAAAATCTGATACCGTGATGGACGGGGAATTAGGTTTTATTAACCATTCGATGGCAGCCTCTGCTCAGGGCAATCACTGCTCCGGTCCTGGACGGATCGTGAAATGGTCCGGCAGCAGAAAAGGGGAATGAAATGCGCGTTCTGCTGATAGAAGACGACAGTGCAACCGCACAAAGCATCGAGCTGATGCTGAAATCGGAAAGTTTCAACGTCTATACGACCGACCTTGGCGAAGAGGGCGTCGATCTAGGCAAGCTTTACGATTACGACATCATTCTCCTCGACCTCAATCTCCCCGACATGTCGGGCTATGAAGTTTTGAGAACACTTCGCCTCTCCAAGGTGAAGACGCCGATCCTGATCCTCTCCGGCATGGCCGGCATCGAAGACAAGGTGCGCGGCCTCGGCTTCGGCGCCGACGATTACATGACCAAGCCCTTCCATAAGGACGAACTGGTCGCCCGCATCCACGCCATCGTGCGGCGTTCCAAGGGCCATGCCCAGTCGGTCATCACCACTGGCGACCTGGTGGTCAATCTCGATGCCAAGACCGTTGAAGTCGGTGGCCAGCGCGTGCATCTGACCGGCAAGGAATATCAGATGCTGGAACTGCTGTCGCTGCGCAAGGGCACCACGCTGACCAAGGAAATGTTCCTCAACCATCTCTATGGCGGCATGGACGAGCCGGAGCTGAAGATCATCGACGTTTTCATCTGCAAGCTGCGCAAGAAGCTCGACGCCGCGTCCGGCGGGCAGAATTACATCGAGACCGTCTGGGGCCGCGGCTATGTGCTGCGTGAGCCGGAAGATATCAGGGTCAGTGCCTGAACTAGGGGCGTGACCTCAAAGTGCGCGCCGGTTTTCGGAAAAGAAACGGCAAAACAACAACATAGAGCCGGTCCGATTTTCATCGGAATGCAACAGCTCTGATCAGGCGGCAATCTTCAGGGCGCGGAAGCACTCGAGCAATTGCGGCCGGTTGAACGGCTTCAGCAGATAGCCCTGGGCGCCGGCGCGCTTTGCTCGCATGATCGCCCCGACGTCGACCTCGACCAGCGAAATCAAAACTTGCGGCAATACCGGGCTTTCCATGGCGCGCACGCGGCGGATGAGGTCCTGCGCCTGCATGTCCGGCAAGGCGCCGTCGACGACGATGATATCAGGCATGTCGGCCGCGCACATCTCGATCGCCTCATGGCCGCTGGCGGCTTCGATCACCATCATGCCGGAACCGCCCAGGATACGCCGTGCAACCTTCCTGATGACGCTCGAATTGTCGACAAACATGCAGCGTTTCATTCCCGGACCCTCTTTGCCATGTGGCGAACCGGCAGCGTCGTGGCATCTGCCAGGGAACATAGGCCGGGTCTGGTAAAGAAGCCGAAAAGCCGTTAGGTAAAATTTTCCTGAAGTGTCTTTTAGCGAAATCTTCTTTCGCAATGCTTCACGCAATCAAAACTGCAAACCCGCCTCACAGATATTGAGACGGTGCCGTAAATATCACTTGAAGAAAATACTTTTCCGCTCTTTCAGAGAACTTCAAGCTGCAGAAAGGACGATCTCGTCGGCGGTCGCATGGATCGATATCGTCATATTGGCTTCGCGGGCCAGGAGCAGCGTGTAATAGGGCTGCACCGAATGCGCGTCGATCGGCTCTTCCGGCCTGTGGCCGGAATGCAATTCCAGGAATTTGGGCGGCACGCGCAGCATCGGGCCGCTCGCCGCGAGCGCAAAGCGCGGCTCGGTCTCGAGGTTCTCCAGCGTGACCGCCAGCCTGCCGCCGCGCGGAATGGCGGCGTTGGCGACGAGGATGAGGTTGAGCAGCAGCTTGACCTTGTTCTTGGGCAAGAGCGCGCGTGTGCCGTTCCAGACCAGTTCCGGCTTCTCGTTCTTCAGGAAGGCGATGGCCACGGCCTCGGCGTCCCCGGTGTCGATCAGCATGCCGGCGGAACCGGCGGCGCCGAAGGCGATGCGGGCGAATTGCAGGCGGGCGGAGGCGTTTTTGGCGCTTTGGCGGATCAGCTTCATGGCGTCTTCGTCGGCGCCGCCCTCGTCGAGCAGCTCAAGCCCGTTGTTTATGGCGCCGACCGGCGAAATGATGTCGTGGCAGACCCGGCTGCACAGCAGCGCTGCCAAATCGGGTGCGGAAAGGGTGAAAAGCTCGGCCATCGGCAAAAGTCCCTGCAAATTTCACAATACAATGACCGGGCGATCATGATCACGCCTGTCCACACGAATCACGCTCTCTCCCAAGCATTCTGAATACACAGCGCTAATGCGTGCAGCAACAAATCCAAAATAATGATTGTCGAAAATGGTGTGTTCACGCAGCAGGGTGCTGCGCGGGCGATGCGAAACAGCCTTCGAACCGCCATCTTCATGTGAGAGTTTAATGGTTGAAAAAGGATTACGGCATAGTTTGCCCCTAACAGTCATCCTTAACGGCCGCCAAAGAGCCGTACGGGTGCGAGGCGTCGGCGAAAGTGCTCCCTGACGGAGATTGGAAGCATGGTTTCCCGATTCTACGACCGGACTTTTTTCCGTGTCATCTCAATGACGATCGCCCTCATCGGCCTTGTCGCCTTTTCGACATCGGCCGCGCGGGCGCAGGAATACACCGCCCAGGAGATCGTCGATTCCGGTCATAAATTCTTCGGCGCGACATCGGGTGGGCTTGCCACGGTCGTCGAGAAGATTTTCGCCACCTATGGCCTGCCGAACGGCTATCTGCTCGGCGAAGAGGGGTCCGGGGCGCTGATCGGTGGCCTGACCTATGGCGAAGGCACGCTCTATACCAAGAATGCCGGCGATCACAAAGTGTTCTGGCAAGGACCGTCGCTCGGCTGGGATTTCGGCGGCGAGGGCTCGCGCGTCATGATGCTGGTCTATAATCTCGACGATGTGAGCAGCCTCTATAACCGCTTTGGCGGCGTCGCCGGCTCCGCCTATGTCGTCGCCGGCGTCGGTTTCAACGTGCTGAAGAACAACAATGTGCTGCTCGTGCCGATCCGTACCGGCGTCGGCGCCCGTCTCGGCGTCAATCTCGGCTACCTCAAGCTCACCCAGCGCGCGACCTGGAATCCGTTCTGACCGGCATGACCGGGCCACTGCGATTGGGCCTGTGATCCCGCGGTCCGAGCTTTGCCGCGGCATACCCTTGCCGTGGCGCCGGATTTCCGTCATGCGAAGATGGCAAAGTCGAGCTTTGGCGGTTGCCATGCATAACGGATAATCATCTTGGTCCAGTCGATCCTGTTCTTTGTCCTCGGCTTTCTCTGCGCGGGCTTTCTGGCGCTGATGATTGCCCCGGCCGTCTGGCGGCGCGCGGTGGCGCTGACGCGCAAGCGCGTCGAGGGCTCGATGCCGTTGACGCTGGCCGAGATCCAGGCGGACAAGGATCGCGTTCGCGCCGAGTTCGCCGTTTCGGTGCGCCGGCTTGAAATGACCGTCAAATCATTGCGCGAGAAGGCCGCCGAACAGCTGGTCGAGATCGGCCGCGACCGCGAAGCCCTGAAGGAATTGGCGGCCGAGCGGCAGGACAAGAACCGCGTCGTCGCCGATCTTACAGCCAGGGGCGAGGAGCTTCGCAAGCGCGATGAGCAGCTGCAGCAGCTGTCGGAGCGGCTTGCGGAGACCGAGCGCGCGCTCGAAAGGCGCGGGCTCGAACTGCGAAAATTGGAGCACATGTATGACGACGCCAGTTTTTCATCCAGCAGCCGACAAATCGAGCTGGTGGCGCGCGAATCCGAGCTGCAGAAGCTGGCAAGCGACATTTCGCTGCTGCGCGGCCAGCGCAAGGAGGCGGACAGGCGCAGCCACGAATTGGCAGCCGAAAGCAAGGTTTTGCGGGACGCGCTGAAGGCCGAGAAGAAAAGAACCGGCGACCTGGAAAAGAAGGTCGACCGCCTGCTCGCCACGCTGGCCGATCGCGAGGACAGGCTGGAGCGCCGCGAGAAGGAACTGGTGCGCCTTCGCGAAAAGCCGAAAGGCGCTGAAAGGGCGCCGGCGGTGGGCCTTGCCGGCGTGCCAGGCAGCCACGTCAATGCGACCGCCAACGGCGACATCAAAAAGGCGACCACCAAGCTCGATGCCGACCGCGAGCGGCTGGAGGCCAGGCTGACGTCGCTGGCACGCGAGAACAGGCGGCTCAAGACAGATCTTGCTGCCGTCGAAACGTCGAAATCGCAGGCCGGAGGCCATACCGGCAGCGCCAGCGCCGCATTGCGCGAAGAGATGAACGGTCTGGCGGCGCAAGTCGTGGCTTTGACGGCAAAGCTCGACGGGCCGGATTCGCCGATCGCCCGGGCGCTTGCAGCGCCTGAGAGTACGCGGCCGGGGACCGGCGGACGCAGCCTTGCCGATCGGGTGCGGGCGCTGCAGAAGGCCGCTTCGACCGACTGAGATTCCGCAGCCCGAGCGGCGGGACGCCTCCGCTCTAAATTAGGCTCCGGAAAAGTGATGCAGCGCGATGGCTGAGGCGGCGGCGACGTTCAGGCTGTCGAAACCTTGCGCCATACCGATCCGCAGCGTCTGCAGGCGGGCAAGCAGGCTTTGCGGCAGGCCTTCGCCCTCGGTGCCGAGATAGAGCGCCAACCGCTCGTTTCTCTTGGCGTCGCGAATGTCGGTCTGCCCGCGCGGCGACAAGGCGAACTGGCTGAAGCCTTGCCGGTCGAGCATTGCGGTGCAGCCGGCGGCGTCGGCAAAGCAGGCGACGGGGACTTTCAAGGCGGCGCCCACCGAGACGCGGATTGCCTTGCGGTACAGCGGATCGCAGCAGGTCGGATCGAGAAGCACGGCATCCGCGCCAAAGGCGGCGGCATTGCGGAAGATCGAGCCCATATTGTCATGATTGGCGATGCCGACCAGCACCACGATCAGCGCGCGGGCGGGCAGTGCGCCGAGCAAGGCCTCAGCGGAGATCGCCGTGCCCTTGCGGCCGATCGCCAATATGCCGCGATGCATGTGGAATCCGGCGATCCTGTCCATGATTTCGCCGGATGCGACATAGATCGGAAGCCCGGCAGGCGCCTTGCGCAGGACGTCATCGAGGCCGGCCAGCCGGTTTTCGAGCACCAGCACCGATTCTGCCTCGAAGCGCCGGGCGGCGAGCAGCGTGTCGAGCACCACCTTGCCTTCGGCCACGAAACGGCCTTGCCGGCCGGCAAGATCGCGTTCCCGGATGTCGAGATAGGCGGCGACGCGGGGATCGTGCGGGTCGTCTATGCGGATCGGATTCATGGCTTCCTCGGCGGACCATGGCGTCGGCCGCGAATCGGGAGTGGGTTCGGAAGGCGCGATGCCGGATCCGAAGCTCGGACCGTATCTCAGCCTCCAAATGGATGCACGCCGCTTCAATGCAGAATTTCGATGGGCAAAGGAACCACATAGGGCCGTGACGCGTCATAGAAGCGGGCTCCTGCTGCGGTCCTGGGAGGACATCGATGATCAGGCTCCTCCTCGTCTTTGCCGCCACGCTTGCCCTCGCATGCGGCGTGGCTCGCGCGGCCAAGCTCGATCCAGCCACCGTCAATCAGGCCCAGTTCACTATCGGCGAGCCGAAGCGTGTCGATCCGATGCTGCTGAAGGCGCAGATCCTTCTGGATCGCGCCCGCTTCTCGCCGGGCCTTATCGACGGTCGCCTTTCCCAGAACTTCGCCAAGGCCGTCGCTGCGTTTCAGGCGGCAAACGGACTTCCGCCCGACGGCAAGCTCAGTCCACAGACCTGGAGCAAACTCATCGCAAGCTCCGCCAAACCGGTGCTGGTGACCTATGAGGTGATGCGCAGGGACGTGCGCGGACCCTTCACCAGGCGTATTCCGGCTCGCTTGGAGAGGATGGCCCGCTTGCGGCGGCTCGGCTATCGCAATGCGGTGGAGAGATTGGCCGAGCGCTTCCATATCAGCGAACAATTGCTGAGAATGCTCAATCCGGGCACCAGGTTCAGGAAGCCCGGCACGACCTTGGTGGTGCCTGATGTCGGCAGAGGCGATCCTCCCGCCGGCGTTGTTGCCGTCGAGGTCGACAAGGCCGCTCGCCTGGTGCGTGTGCTCGACCGTGCCGGCAAATGGTTGGCGGTCTACCCCGCCTCGATTGGCAGCGAGGAGAAGCCGGCGCCAAGCGGCACGGCGGAGGTCAGGCGCGTGGTTCACAACCCTACCTATCACTACGATCCGGACTTCGCTTTCAAGGGGGTCAAGACCAAGCGGCCCTTCACCGTCGCTGCCGGGCCGAACAATCCCGTGGGATCGATCTGGATCGATCTCTCCATCGAAAGCTACGGCATCCACGGCACGCCGGAACCAGGCAAGATCGGCACGACCTTTTCGCATGGCTGCATCCGGTTGACCAATTGGGATGCCGAAGACCTTGCCTCCGCGGTGCAGTCGGGCACCAAGGTCGAGTTCAAGGACGAGATTGCGCAGGCCGCCGACGAGCGCGTTCAGTAGCAAGGCTAACTTTGTAGCAAAGCGGACTTGGCAGCAAAGCGGATTTGGCGGGGCGCTCTCCGCCCCGGACGCTCACGTCCCGGCGCGACGCAGCCGGTGGGCCATCTTTGACAGTTCACCTTCACCGAAAATGCCGTCCAGCATGTGCAACAATTGGCGCACCGCGTCCGACTTGCAGGAATAATAGATCATTTGCCGGTCGCGGCGGGTCTCGACAAGATCGGAAGCCCTGAGCTTGGCCAGATGCTGTGACAAAGCGGATTGGCTGAGCGACACTTTCTCGGCAATGGCGCCGACCGACATTTCGCCCTCGGCCAGATAGCTCATGATCAACAAACGTTTTTCGTTGCCCATCAGCGTCAGAAACGCAGCCGCGGTTCCGGCGTTTGCGACTAGCTTGTTCGAGACCATAGATCCCCCATGCCTTCTTGCTCATCCGCCGCTATGGGGGCAATAGCGTCGGATTCCATAGACTTTTCCTGTAGATGCACGCCAGCGATTCAGCGTCACTCGCAAAGGTAAAACATTTCGCTCAAATCTCAAGGCTTGCTTTCCATGCAAGCCGATTAACTGTGCGGCTGTGATTAATTTGCCGATCGGGCAGCCTTTGCCATGTCGACCAGGACAGGCCTGAGGTCGCGCGCCGCTCTCAGCGGCTCGGGGAAGAAAACCCTACAGACATTGTCGCCCGATACGAGATCCATCCCGTCGGCGTCGAACCCGGTGACGATCCAGCCGTCACTCTCGGCCCCGCCGAAATGACTTGCGTAAAGGGCAATCGCATCGAGATGGCCGGCGTTCATGTGGTCGAGTGCCGATTGCTCGCCGGCGGCAAGCTCGTCGACGATTCCTCCCGTCGCGACCAGATCGGTGCGGTCGAGCAGATAGGCCTTGCCGAAGCCGCCGTTCAGGCTGGCGCGCTCCGGTTCGAGCCGGAAGATCGAGAAGTCGCCGAGCCCGGCATAGAGTTTTGCCTTGGGATTGCGATTGAGGTAGCGCCGCTCGGCGCGGGCGTGTTCGTTCCATCCGCGTTCGAGCCGCTCGGCGCGGCAGACGAGCGTCAATCGCGGATGCGCCAGCGGATCGCTCTTGCCCGGTTCGCCGACGAGCAACGAGCAGCGCGGGTCGGCAAGGATGGCGCCGGTATGGGCGGACAGCATCGACACCAGGATCAATGGCGTGCCGTCGATGTCGGTGGCGACGCCGACCCGGCTGGCCAGCGGCGAACCGGTTCCTGGCTCGAGCACCGCCAGCGCGCCGAAACGGGCGCTGCGGATCAGCGTCTTTGCCAGCCTGATCGCCTCGGCGTCGGTCGCGCGGATCACGTCTTTCCGGGGTTCGTCCAAAGCACCACCGTCGCGTTTATTTCGGCGCCACGCGGATGGCGCCATCGAGGCGAATGGTCTCGCCGTTGAGCATCTGGTTCTCGATGATGTGCAAGACAAGTGCCGCATATTCCGAAGGCTCGCCCAAACGGGAAGGGAAGGGCACAGCGGCGCCGAGCGAATCCTGCACCTCCTGCGGCATGCCGGCCATCATCGGCGTTCTGAAGATGCCGGGCGCGATGGTGCAGATGCGAATGCCGGAGCGGGCGAGATCGCGCGCCACCGGCAGCGTCATGCCGACGACGCCGGCCTTGGACGCGGAATAGGCCGCCTGGCCGATCTGGCCGTCATAGGCCGCGACGGATGCGGTGTTGACGATGACGCCGCGCTCGCCGCCCTGCAGCGGTTCGAGCCTGGCGGTGCGGTCGGCGGCCAGGCGGATCATGTTGAAGGTGCCGATCAGATTGACCTCGATCACCTTGCGGTATTGATCGAGCGGATGCGGTCCGTCCTTGCCGATCGTCTTCATGCCGATAACGATGCCGGCGCAATTGACCAGGATGCGCGGTGCGCCAAGCTTCGCTGCCACTTCCGCGACTGCGGCGGCACCGCTCTCGGCGTCGCCCACATCGCATCGGACGGCGATGCCGCCGATGTCGGCCGCCACCTTGGCCGCCCGCTCGATGCCGAGATCGAGGACGGCAACCCTCGCGCCGCCGGCGGCAAGAGCGCGCGCCGTCGCCTCGCCAAGGCCGGAGCCGCCACCGGTGACGATCGCAATCTGGCCGTTCGGGTTCATCTCGACGTCCTCCTCCATGCCCAGACTATGCTGCAATGCCGCTGTGCGACAGCGCCGGCATGTCACGCCATCGCGGCGATGTGCTCGGCAATCCTCGCCTGGTCGGCGTGGCAAACCTCGCCCGCCAGCCTTGCCACCGCGCCCGGCACGATCTCGTGCGCCAAAAGCCGGTCGGGATCGACCGGACGCGGCATCGAGACCTGCCCGCGCGGCAGCCTCCTGAAGCCGAGCGGGCCGTAATAGGGTTCGTCGCCGACCAGCATCACGGCCGGCGCGCCGGTCTTGGCGGCGGCCTCCAGCGCGATTGCTACCAGCCGGCGGCCGATGCCGAGATTTTTGAAGGCCGGCCGCACGGCGAGCGGCCCGAGCATCAGCGCGCGGCCGGCACCGGCGGCGATGCGCGTCATCCGTACCGAGGCGACGACGATTGCGCCATCGACGGCCACGAAGGACAAAGCGCGTTCGTGCGGGCCAGTTTGGCGGATCTTGTAGGCGGCAAGCACGAAACGGCCCGGCCCGAAGGCCTCGTCGTTGATGGCTTCGATTTCAGCATCATGCGCCGGAGTTTCCGGCAGGTATTTCACGTCGGCAAGGCTCATGGTCTTTGCGTTCCGGTATACGAGGAAAGGTTTGCTGCAAGCGGCAGCGTTCGCCAGTCAGCGCTTCATCAAGCGCGGGCGCTCTTTCGTCGTCGGTCGAACCGGATCACGGCAAAGTCGAACATGCGGATTGTCCGCTAGCACCAATTTTCTACCGCCGCAATCGGCAGCCGCACTCGACGACGCAGCCGTTGACGATCTGTTCAGCGTCGCGGCTTTCCGTAGGGCCGCCTGGTGCCCTACATCAAGCAGGAACGCGAAAGGACATTTCATGGGATTGCTAGTCGAAGGCCAATGGCAGGACCGCTGGTACGATACCGGGGAGAGCGGCGGCAAATTCGTGCGGGCGCAGTCGCAGTGGGGCGACTGGGTGACCCGCGACGGCGCACCGGCCGAAGGGCGAAAACGCGGCTTCAAGGCCGAGCCCGGCCGCTACCACCTCTATGTCTCGCTCGCCTGCCCGTGGGCGCATCGGACGCTGATCTTTCGCGTGCTCAAAAAACTCGAGGATGTGATTTCCATTTCGGTCGTCCATCATTTCATGGGCGCCGACGGCTGGACGTTCCTGGCCGAGGACGGAGCCACGGGCGACACGCTCTACGGCCTCGATTTCCTGCACCAGATCTACACCAGGGCCGATCCGGGCTATTCGGGCCGGGTCACCGTTCCCGTGCTGTGGGACAAACGCGAACAGACCATCGTTTCCAACGAATCCTCCGAGATCATTCGCATGCTCAATTCGGCCTTCGACGAATGGGGCGATGCAAAGCTCGATTTCTATCCGCAACCGTTGCGCGGCGAGATCGATGCGATCAATGCGCTGGTCTATCCCGCGGTCAACAATGGCGTTTACCGTGCCGGCTTCGCCACCACGCAGGCAGCCTACGAGGAGGCATTCGGTGAATTGTTTTCGGCGCTCGACATGCTGGAGGACCGCCTGTCAAAGCAGCGCTATCTCGTCGGCGGCCGTATCACAGAGGCGGATTGGCGGCTGTTCACGACACTGGTCCGCTTCGACCCGGTCTATGTCGGCCATTTCAAATGCAATCTGCGCCGCATCGCCGACTATCCGAACCTGTCGAATTACCTGCGCGACCTCTACCAGGTGCCGGGCGTCGCCGACACGGTGAATTTGCACCACATCAAGTCGCATTATTACGGCAGCCACGAGACCATCAACCCGACGCGCATCGTGCCGGTCGGGCCAGAGCTCGAGTATGGCGCGCCGCACGACCGCGACAGGTTCAGGAAGGCGGCGTGACCTACCAGTAGGGCGACACCGCAGCGCCACCAAAAATCTCCGCAATCCGCCGCAGCGTCGCCGGCGTCGTTCCCTCGGGCAGGCGGTCGAGCGAGAAGAAACCGGCTTCGGCGATCTCGCGGTCGGGCAGTTTCGGCGTTGTCTGGCTGAACTCTTCAACCAGATAAAGGCCGACATGATCGCGGCGGCTGGCGCGGCGGTTGAAATGCAGCGATTTCAGCACCGGCGGTCCGGTCAGCGCGATGTTGCCTTCCTCGAACAGTTCGCGCGTTAGCGCCTCGGTCATCGTCTCGCCCAACTCGACGCCACCGCCAGGCAGGTGCCAGCCAGGAACATAGGTGTGGCGGATGAGGAAGACGGAATTGGAGGCTCGGTCGTGGATCAGGCCGCGCACGCCGAGCGTCATCGGCCGCCGCAGCACGAAATACAGGTGAAACAGCCTTGCCCTGAGGCTCGGCCATCCGGTCTGGCGCAAGGCTTGCTCCGGATCCGGCGTCGTCATCGTCCGCGAAACCGTGAGTGGAAAGCCGCGCGCGCCTCGCCTATGAAGAAAAGATGTTCAGGCTCGCGCATATTTCCGATGTCCATCTGGGGCCGCTTCCCGATGTAACCTATCGCGATCTCGCCTCCAAGCGCGTGGTCGGCTACGTCAACTGGCAGCGCAATCGCCGCCGCCACATGCACGACGCCGTCATCGACACGATCGTCGCCGACATGAAGGCCAGTGGGCCGGACCATCTCGCCATCACCGGCGACCTGGTCAATCTGGCGCTCGACGGTGAGCTCGAGATGGCCAAGCACTGGCTGGAGACTCTGGGCTCGCCCAACGACGTGTCCGTGGTGCCGGGAAACCATGATGCGTATGTGCCGGGCGCCTTCGACAAGACCTGCCGGTCCTGGGCGGCGTGGATGACCGGCGACGGCGTCAATACGCCGGTCGACCGCAACACCTTTCCGTATCTGCGGGTACGCGGCGATGTTGCGTTGATCGGCGTCTCGACAGCGCGTGCCACGGCTCCGTTCATGGCGAACGGCTTCTTTCTGGAAGGCCAGGCGGAAAGGCTGCGCGAATTGCTCGACTCCACAGGCAAGCGCGGCCTGTTCCGGGTGATCATGATCCACCATCCGCCGGTGCGCGGCGCCGTTTCGCAGAACAAGCGGCTGTTCGGCATCTCGCGCTTCAACAAGGTTCTTCACCGGCATGGTGCCGAGCTTGTGCTGCACGGCCATTCGCATGTGCCTTCGCTCTTCTTTATCGGCGCCCGCAAGACCAAAAAAATCCCGGTGATCGGGGTCGCCGCCGCCGGGCAGGCCCCCGGCAGTTCGCATGCGCCGGCGCAATACAACCTCCTCGACATCGACGGTGAAAAGGACAATTGGCGGATCAGGCTGACGCGCCGCGGCCTGACCGGGCCGGCATTGCCGCCCAGCGACCTGCAGACGCTGGAGCTTGGCGTCGAGGCCGAGGCGTCGATGGCTAGAGCAATTCCGGGAAAAGTGTGAAACGGTTTTCCGTGCGGAATTGCGTGGAAACAAAGAGCTCTAGAAGCTGATTTTCATCGCGACGATGCGGTCCCAGAACAGCACGAGCGAAATCGCCAGGCCGACCAGGGCGCCGGCGGCGATCAGGCCGAGGCCCGAGAAGAACGCCGACCAGCCGTTGGCGCGCGCGGCGATTCGCAGCGGCGGCTCGGCCTCCGCCACCAGGGCGCGTTTCAGGCCGGCGACGGCCTGCTCGATGCCACCTTCCATCATTTTCTGGCGTTCGACGACGCGCTCGGCGACGTAGCGCGTCACCTGGTCGGCCACGACCTTCATGTCGGTCGACTCGGCGAGGACGACGCGACCGATGCGCGTGTCCTTGAGAAACCGATAGGTGCGGCGGTCGCGTCCCATGGCGACATGGCTGACCGCGTCGATCCACAGCCGCGGCTGCAGGCCGGACGAGACGGCGAAGTCGAAACTGTCCATGTCGGTGGGCACGTCGGCGAAGACCGGCGCGAGTTCGGCGGCAAGCAGATCGAGCCGCATGCGATGCGCTTCGCGCATGTCGACGACGACGTCATCGCGGTCGGCAAAGGCGTTCTTGACGTCGCGAATGGCATCGGACAGTTTTCGCGACTGATCACTCTGGGTGATGTTTTCGCCTGCGTCCTTCATCGGCGTCGCCTCGCGGGTTTGGTTAACACCGAATTAACACAGCCGCCGGCAAAATGCACTTGCGAGATCGATGGGCCTGCAAGGGTTCGGTGGAGGAGCACCAGCGCCGCGGCCGTCCCTGCGCCAAGACCGATCAGCTCGCCGCAGCGGCGAATCCCGGACGAAGTCGCCTGCCGCGGCGCCGCATATTGCGACGGACGGCCTCGACGACCAGGCCGGGCGCCTCCTCGACCAGCATGTGGCCGGCTTCCGGCACGTGGTGCAGATGAAAATGCTTCGGCAGGCCGTTGGTCTGGTTAACCGGCAGCACCGCGTCATCGATTCCCCAAACCACCATCACCGGCATGTTCAGGATTTCGAGCCGTTCGCGCGGGATGACGCCCTGCCGATCATCCCTGGTCATGGCGGCTGCCATCTCGACCAGTTTCGGCAACTGGCCCGAACGTCGGCGCATTTCGCCAAGGATGTCGATCCTGTGCTGCAAGGGCCGGCTTTGCGGCCCTGACATGGCGGCGAGACAGGCGCGGATATCATCCTCGGCGGCAGCGGCGGCGTAGCGGCGCAGCAGCGGTCCATTGATCTCAGGACCGAAGCCGCCCGGCGCCAGCAGCGTCAGCGAGGCTATTCTTTCCGGCTCGCTCAATGCCATCAGGGCGGCCACCGCTCCGCCCATCGAATGGCCGACGAGATGGGCCCGCTTTATCCCGCGATCCGAAAAGTCGGCAAGGACGGCTTTGGCCGCTACCTTGGCCGGACCGCCGCCGGGAAAGTCGAGCGACAGCCCATGTCCCGGCAGGTCATAGGCCAACGTCCGCGCGGCCGCAGCTAGGGGTGCCGCAACGTCGCGCCAGTCGTCATGGCAGCCACCGAAGCCATGCAGCAAGACAATCGTGGTCGGGCCGGTGCCGCGTTCGGCGGCGTAAAGGGAACGGGTCATGCAGCTTTTGCGGTTTATGCCGGGATCGATCTTTTTGTTGAAATCAGTCGCCAGGCCAATCCTGCGTGAATTGCTCCGTGTCCATGGCGATGGCCGGTAAAGGCTTTGGGATCACCTCGTCACACCCGGGAGTCAGCTCGCGCCGCCAAGCCCTGCGGCGCGCAGGGCCTCCACCAGCCGGTTGGTCAGATCGGCGGGGTATCTTCGCTCGACAAAGGTTGCGCGCGGATCGGCTGCGAATTTCGGGAATTTGGTGGTCAGTTCCTGCAGCAGCCTGCTCGCCAGCTTCTCGCGGCCGGCGGCTTTGGCACCGATCAGCCGCGCCGCCAGATAATGCGATTTCATTTCCGTCGTCCGCAAACCGTCGCTGGCCAGTGTCGCCTTGTTCATGTCGCCCATCATGAACTCTCCGGCGAAAAGCCCGTAATCCCACCATGTCGGATGGGCGCTGGCAATGTCCACGGCGTGAGCAAGGATCGGGGTGCCCTCGCTGTAGCTGCCGGCGAAAACCAGCCCGTAGCCATAGGCGGCGGCCATTGCGAGATCGTAGGGATTGAGCTCATAGGCCTTGCGCATCCAGCGGATCGATTCCGCGGAATCGCCCATGCGCGAATTGAGATAACCAAGGGCGCGGTGCGCATAGGGGCTGGTCGGGCCCATCTGGATGGCGCGATGGGCAAACGTCATCGCTTTGTCGATCGTCGCGTCGGCGGGGTAGGGATAGTGGTCGGTGACCGCTTCTAGATGCAAGGAAGCGAGTTCCGAATAGACGAGCGACGACTTCGCCTCCCGATTGGCAAGATCTTCGAGGCAACGGTAGGCGGCTTCATGCGTCTGGGCATTCTGGTCGAGATAATATTTGCCGTTGAGCACCAGACACGCCGTCAGCCCGGTCTGGATGCCGCTCTGCTCGATGTAGTTGTAGATCGTGCCCGAGGCGGGAAGAGCCGAGCTCAAAATGCCGGAGATCTGGTCCTCGATGGCGGTGTTGGCGCTGTCGCCGGCGGTCAGGTTGCGTGACAGCAGCACGCGGCCGGTCGCCACGCTTTGCAGCTCGAGCATAACGTCGCCGCTGCGCGGCCCGGGCAGGACGTCGAATACGAAGCTGGCGGCGTCGGTCACCGGATCGGGCGGGCTGTCGGCATCACGGCCGATGAAATTGATGGTATCGAAGCCGCTAAGGCCGGCGCGCAGCGATGCGGCGACACGGCGAGCGACATCGCTGTCGGCCTTGATGGCGATGTAAACCTGCGGGAGGTTTTCAATCGGAGACGCTGCTATGATGCTGCCGGTCGCCACCGCGGTCTCGACCGCCGCGTCGCCGCCGGTCAGCAACACCACACCGCCCTGGCGAAGGATCAGCACACCCAGCATGAGGATGACCAGCACGATCGCCAGCCAGAAGAACTGCAAATGGCGCTGCAGCGAAGGTGCAGCGGGGGTAAGGGCTGGAACGCTCAGCAATGCAGCCGGATGGGCCCGGTTGCTGGCATCCTCCGGCGATGCGGGCGGCTCCGGCTTGCTCTCCGCCTTGGCGTCCACCTCCGCCGGCAAGCGAATGGCATTGAGTTCGTAGGATGGAACATAGCCGCCGCGCGGAATGGCGATGCGGACCGGTTCGGCAACGCCCTCGTTGGCGAAATACTGCTGCAGCAGCTCGCGCAGCCTGCCGGCCTGCACTCGCACCACCGCATCGGTCGACGGGTCGAAATCGCCGTCCTTGCCGAAGACATCCATCGCTATGGAGAAGCCTTTGAGCCTATCGGCTTCGCCTGCCTGCTCGCGCTCGACCAGGTAGCGGAGCAGCTTGCGCGCGCGCTCGGATCGTCCGAACGTTTCGCTGGCAAGCAGTCGCTCCAACGTTTCGCGCACTGCGGGGGCGGCAGGCGTGGTATGCTGCAAGTGTCGATCCCTTCGAATTCGGCACAGGTTGAGGTACAATCATATAGCGCTGGCGCCGTCATACAAGCATCTGCTTATGGTGCGATAGCGTACCCACCGGATAAATATCCGGTGGGCTGATGGCGCGAGCCCGGTAGTCTCGGCTAGCTGTCCTTCCGGCCGACGATGCGGTTGGCGGCCGAAACCACGGCTTCGAGCGAGGCGGCGACGATGTTGGTGTTGATGCCGGCGCCGAACAGCTTGCCGCCGGGATGTTCCATCTCGACATAGGAAATGGCCGAGGCATTCGAACCGCGCTGCATGGAATGCTCGGAATAATCGAGCACCGACATCGGCACTCCGACATGGCGCGACAGCGCATCGACGAAGCCGTCGATCGGGCCGGTGCCGGTGCCTGATATGGTCACCTCCTTGCCTTTGTCGAGGATCACCGCTTCGACCACGCGCCGGCCCTTGGCCTCGGTGTCGGGGTAGGTGTGGTGGTCGAGGAACTTCAGCCGCGCCCCGGGCTGGTCGACATAGGTCTCGAGAAAGCGCTCGTAGATTCGCCTGGCCGGCACCTCCTTGCCTTCGGCGTCGGTGATCGCCTGGATGGCCTGGCTGAACTCGATCTGCAGGTTGCGCGGCAGGTTGAGGCCGTAATCCGCATGCAGCACATAGGCGATACCGCCCTTGCCGGACTGCGAGTTGATGCGGATGATGGCTTCATAGCTGCGGCCGACATCGGCCGGGTCGATCGGCAGATAGGGCACCTCCCAATGCGGCGTGTTGGCCTTGCGCAGCGCCTTCATGCCCTTGTTGATGGCGTCCTGGTGCGAGCCGGAAAAGGCGGTGTAGACGAGCTCGCCGACATAGGGATGGCGCTCGGGGATCTTCAGCTGGTTGGAGTATTCGTAGACGTCCTTCATGCGGTTGATGTCGGAGCAATCGAGCCCGGGATCGACGCCTTGCGTGTACATGTTGAGCGCCAGCGTGACGATGTCGACATTGCCGGTGCGCTCGCCATTGCCGAACAGCGTGCCTTCGACGCGATCGGCGCCCGCCATCAGGCCGAGCTCGGTGGTGGCGATGCCGGTGCCGCGGTCATTGTGCGGATGCAGCGAGATCAACAGGTTCTCGCGATTGTCGAGGTTTCGGCACATCCATTCGATGCGGTCGGCATAGATGTTGGGCGTCGACATCTCGACCGTGGAGGGCAGGTTGATGATCAGCTTGTTGTCCGCCGTCGGCCTGACGATCTCGGTGACGGCATTGCAGATCTCGAGCGCCACTTCGAGCTCGGTGCCGGTAAAACTCTCCGGCGAATATTCGAAACGGTAGCCGCCGCCGGCCTTGGCCGCCATGTCGGTGATCATTTTGGCCGCATCGGTGGCGATCCGCTTGATGCCGGCGACGTCCTTCTCGAAGACGACGCGGCGCTGCAGCTCGCTGGTCGAGTTGTAGAAATGGACGATCGGATTGGTGGCGCCCTTGAGCGCCTCGAAAGTGCGGGTGATCAGTTCCGGCCGGCACTGCACCAGCACCTGCAGCGAGACGTCGGCGGGCACGTTGCCCTGTTCGATGCACCAGCGGGCGAAATCGAAGTCGGTCTGCGAGGCCGACGGAAAGCCGATCTCGATCTCCTTGAAACCCATGTCGAGCAGCAGGGCGAACATGCGTGCCTTGCGTTCCTGGCCCATCGGATCGATCAGCGCCTGGTTGCCGTCGCGCAGGTCGACCGAGCACCAGATCGGCGCCTTGTCGATCACTTTCGAGGGCCAGGTGCGATCGGCAAGACCGACGGTCGGATAGGGCTGGTATTTGCTGGCGGCATCCGCCATGCCCTTCGCGGGCCTGGCGGTTTCCTCTACATTCAGACGGATATCTTCTCGTGCGTTCATCGTTTTCTCCCGGCGGCTCGCGGATCCAGCTTTAGGCGGATTGGTGGCGAGCGGCGCCTTACCAGAATTTCGTTCGCTTGATGTGACGTGCCAATTTCTAGACTGGCCAAGGAGCGTGCGCGTGAGCGGCGAATTCGACCGCCGGGCGCTCCTTCAGCGAACCCGGCGATCGCCGATAAGGCCGAGAAGCAGCAGGGTTGAGGCAAGCGCGCGAACGGTCTGGCCGGCAATGCCGGTCGAACGGGACGCAAAAGAGGTGGCGCGCGGGCTCATGGCGGATTTCATACAGGAGCGGGCAAAGCGAGGCAAGTGGGGGGCCTCGCTGCCACAGAAGCTGCCGATCCAGCCTCAAGACCGGGGTTCCTCGCCCCCGCGAAGCGGGGAGAGGTGGCCGCAAAGCGGCCGGAGAGGGGGCCTTCGTAGGGCGCAGTCCCCTCTCCGTCTCGGCTTCGCCGAGCCATCTCTCCCCACTTTCGTGGGGCGAGGAACCCAAGCTGGAATGAAGGGGCGGCGCTGACATGAAGTGATTTTTCCTGATCATAGCAACTTTGTTCTTGCTTTGTGCCGGCAGCTATGCTACTAATTTGGGTATGGTGCTAATTGGCTCCAACGACCCGCCGCCAAGGCGGGTTTTTTAATTCACGGTTTTGGCGTCACCTTTCGCGGACCCAGCCGCTCACCTGATCCAGTTGCTCTTCCCCGAGCCCGGCAAATGCGCCAGAGTCGATTGTCGGCGGGGGGCGATGGCTCGCCGCCGGGAGGGATCGTCCATGAACTTCGTGTTCTTCTCGCCGCATTTTCCAGCCAACGGCGCCGATTTCTGCGACCGGCTGAAGAAGGCTGGCGCCACCGTGCTCGGCATTGGCGACGCGCCGTTCGATGCGCTGGACGGCAAATTGAAGGCAGCCCTTTCGGAATATTACCGCATCGACGACATGGAGGAGTACGAGCCGGTGTTCCGGGCGATCGGCCATTTCATCCACAAATGGGGCCGCGTCGACCGGTTCGAATCGCTCAACGAGCATTGGCTGGAGCTGGAAGCCAATATCCGCACCGACTTCAACATCTTCGGCACCAAGCTCGACTTCGTGAAGAATTTGAAACGCAAGAGCCGCATGCGGGCGTTCTTCCGCAAGAGCGGCGTCGAAACCATCGCGCAACGCAAATGCTCCGACCGCGCCGGCGCCATGACCTTCATCCGCCGCGTCGGCTATCCCGTCGTGGTGAAGCCGGATTCCGGCTCCGGCGCCTCGAACACGTTCAAAATCTCCAACGCCGGCGAACTCGACCGGTTCTTCAGGGACAAGCCGGAAGGCGTCAGCTTCGTCATGGAGCAATTCATCGAAGGGCTGGTGGTGACCTATGACGGGCTGGTCAACCGCGACGGCGAGGTGGTGCTGGCCGCCAGCCACCGCTACGACCAGAGCGTCATGGAGGTGGTCAACCGCGACCGCCATATGAGCTATGTCTGTTTTCCCGAGATCAGCCCGGCGGTCGAGGAGGCCGGCAGGAAAATCCTCAAGGCGTTCGACGTGCGCGAGCGCTTCTTCCACATCGAGCTGTTCGAAACCAGGGACGACCGGGTCATCGCGCTGGAGGTCAACATGCGGCCGCCTGGCGCCTGGATGACCGATGCCATCAACTACACCTTCGATATCGATGTCTATGCCGCCTGGGCCGACATGGTGGTCAAGGACGCCGCCGGCGGCCCTTACAGGGGCAAGTATTTCACCGCCTATGCCAGCCGCAAACGGCACCTCAACTATGTGCACAGCCATGCCGACGTGCTAGCCGCCCATGGCCACATGATCGTCCATCATCACGCCATCGAGGAGGTTTTCAGCCGCGCCATGGGAAACTACGCCTATCAGCTGCGCTCCACGGACCCGAAGGCGCTGCGCCGGGCAGTCAACTACATCCATGCGGAAAAGGCGTGAGGCGATGGACGTTTCCTATCACAAGGGTTTTGCCCGCAACCTCGGCCGCGACATGGAATACAAGCGCTACGGCCATGCCGGCCGACCCGTGGTTGTGTTCCCGACTTCGCAAGGGCGGTTCTACCAGTTCGAGGATTCCGGCGCTGTCTCGGCTCTCGCCGAGTTCGTCGACACCGGTCGCATCCAGTTGTTTACGCTGGACGGCATCGATGCGGAATCCTTCTTCGACCGCCATGCCGAGCCGGCCCATCGCATCGCTCGGCATGAAGCGTATTTCCGCTACGTGCGCGAGGAGGCGCTGCCGGAACTCCTGTCCGTCGCATCCGAGGCCAATGGCGGGCGTACGCTGAAGCCGCTGTTTTGCGGCTGCTCGATGGGCGGCTATCATTCGTCGAATTTCGTCTTCCGCTTTCCGGAACTGGCCAGCGGCGTCATCGCACTGTCGGGCGTATACTCGACCCACGACTTCTTCGGCAACGCGCTCGAGGGCCAGATTTTCTTCAACTCCCCGCTGGACTACCTGCCGGGTATCGTCGATCCGGGCCTGCTTGTCAGGCTGAAGGCGCTGCGGCTGATCTTCTGCTGCGGGCAGGGTGCCTGGGAGGAACGGATGCTGGCCGATACGCAGGCGCTGGAACAGATCCTCCGTGACAAGTCGATTCCGGCCTGGGTCGACTATTGGGGCGGCGATGTCGCCCATGACTGGCCGTGGTGGCACAAGCAACTGGTCTATTTCTTCGCCCGCTGGCTGGACGACGACCTGATGCACCGGCTGGATTAGGGTGTTGGTGATGCCGGCCCGCAAACGATGGTTTGCCGCAGGCGGCGGCATTTGGCACGTCCGGATTGCCGTCGACGGCAACAGTTTCAACGGCGAGGGCGATATGGTCTTCACGCTGGACGGCGAGCGCATATCGAGCCTGGTGATCGGCTGCCGAGCCGTCTCACTCCCGCAGGCTTCTCGCCACCAGCCGCGCCACGCTTGGGCCGACCAGAAGCACGATCAGGAAGCGTGCCGATTGCAGCGCCATGCGAAGGATAAGTCGACATGCTGCGCGGCGGCGGCGATGATGGCGACGCTGTCCATGCCGCCGGGGCTGGTCGCCAGATAGGCGGTCAGCGGATCGATGCCGAGCAGGCGGCTGATCAGGAAGGCGAGGCCGCCGCAAAAGACGATCAGGGCAATGATCGAGCCGACGATCTGCGGCAGCGCGCGGGCCGCGTGGCGCAAAATGGCCCTGGTGAAATTCAGGCCGATGCTCCAGCCGATCATCGTATAGCTCAAGGCGAGCAGCCAGGGCGGCAGCTGCATGGTCACGCCGAGCCCGAGATGGATCACGGTGCCGAAAATGAAGGTGCCGAGGAAAAACGGCGACGGTAGCCGGAAAAGCTTTCCGGCGAGGCCGCCGACCAGCGCCACGCCGAATGTTGCGGCCAAGCCTTGCGGGTCGACCGGCGGGAACCAGACGATGGCCGGCACCTCGATGCCCGACGTGTCGACCCAAAGCTTGGCCGCCAGGGCCGCCGTCATCGAGACGCAGATGACGCGCAGATATAGCATGAAGGCGACGAGGCGCTGGTCGGCGCCGAAGGCACCGGCCATCAGCACCATGGCGGTGGCGGCGCCCGGCGACGAGCCCCAGACCGCGGTGGTGCCGGGCAGGATGCGCCAGCGGCTGATCAGCCAGCCGAGCAGGCTGGATGCCGCGACCGTCGCCATCACGACGCCAAGGAACAGCGGCCATTCCTTGTAGAACACGGGAAAGATATCGGCCGAGATCGAACTGGCGACCAGGCAGCCGACGACCGCCTGGGCTGAGCCGAACAGAACCCGCGGCACGCGCACCGTGGCCCCGCTGGTGCCGGCCGCGATGGCCGCCAGCATCGGTCCGATCAAGAGCGCGGCGGGCAGGGCGGCGAATTCCAGCGCGCCGGCAACCAGCACCGAGATCACCACCAGGACCGGCCACTGCCAAGCCTTGTGGATCCGCGCCAGGTGCCCGATGGCCGGCGGGTTCGGGGAAGAATCCATAGATCGGCTCTTAGACCGGTCGCGGAAAAATGCGAACCCTTTTTGCGAGGGAAAAGGGCTTAATGGCACCAACCATCCGTAGCGATCCTTCTCGCCCCCTCTGTCCTGCCGGACATCTCCCCCTCTAGTGGGGAGATTGGATGTCACGTCGGCCTTCGCCAATCTCCAAGGAAGCGCTCTCGGCGAAGCTGCCAATCTCCCCACTTGAGGGTGAAATGGCCGGCAGGCCAGAGAGGGGGGCGCTGTCCCGCGGGCCTCTCCCTTTATCCCGCCTTCACCGCCGGCAAGCCGAACCCGCCAACAGGATGCGTCTCCACCTGGAACTCGAAGCCGGCGATGATCGGCCTTGCCTTGGCGATGGCCGCCTGGACTTCGGGCAGCTGCAGCGAAGCCTTATGGCTTTCGGCGTCGGTCCACACTTCGGTCACCCAGATCGCGTCGGCGTCGGCCGGGTCGGTGGCGATGATGTAGTTCAGGCAGCCGGGCATGGCGCCGGTGCTGGCGAGCAGGATATCCATCATTGCGTCACGCTGGCCGCGCGTCGCCCGCATCTTACCGATCAGTCCGTACATTCGCTTCGCTCCGTTGAGATGACGCAACCAGGAGTATGCAGTTCGCCGGCTACGGCATCAACTGGCCGCCATTGACCTCGATCACCTGGCCGATGATGTAGCCGCTCAGCAGATCGGAGGAGAGGAACAGATAGGCGCCGACGCAGTCCTCGGCGGAACCGGCGCGGCCCTGCGGGATGGTGGCGATCATGCCTTTCATCTGGTCGTCGGTCGAGTAGCGCTCGTGGAAAGGTGTCGCGATCGTGCCGGGCGCCACCGCGTTGACGCGGATGTTGAAACCGATCAGCTCCTTGGCCATGCCGCGCGTGATATTGGAGACGAAGGCCTTGGCCGAGCCGTAAAGGCCGGCGCCGCCACCGGCGCCGTTGCGCGCGGCGATCGAGGAGGTGTTGACGATGAATCCGCCCTGCCGCTTCAGCCATGGGATCGCCTTGCGCGACGCTGTCAGCACGGAACGCGCGTTGAGGTCCATCACCGCGTCGTAATGCGCCTCGGTCTGCTCGGCATAGGGTACGCGGCCGAGCATGCCGCCGGCATTGTTGACGAGGCCGTCGAGTCGGCCGAAATGTTGCGCACTGTCCTCGACGACGCGCTCGACATCGGCGGGGATCGAGAAATCGCCCTGGACGAGGAACACGTCGCCGCCGCCGTTGCGAATGGTCGCGGCCAGGTTTTCGGCTGCCGTCCGGCTGGAATTATAGTGCAGCGCGACGCGGCATTTCTGCGCGGCGTAGGCAAGTGCAAGCGCCGCGCCGATGCCGGTCGAGGCGCCGGTGACCAGCACCGCCTTTCCGGCAAGGTCGGGGATGACCAGAGAGGGGCTGACAAGGGTGGTGGTGGCTGGCACGTCTATTCCTCCGTGGTCTCTGCCTGCTCTTCGTAGGCCCTTGCAGTCCTCGCGTTCAAGTCGGTAAAAGCCTATGGTCTGAGATAGGCGTAGCCTTGGCGTTGCAATTCGGCGAGCTTGACGACGCCGCCTCGGTCGGCGGCATGGAAGCCGTCGAGCAGGTCGGCTAGGCCGATGTCCATGCCATGCATGGTGTTGGCGCAAGCGTGCGGGCTGAGCCCATCCTGGACAAGGCCGGCGAACCGCCCGGAAATGGCGGCGGATATGCCCTTCGATTTGAAGGCGGCAAGTGCCGGGCCGTGCACGACAAGCGCGATGTCGACCTTGCCGTCGGTGCCTTCGAAGTGGTTCTTGATATTGCCGAGCACGAAATTGACCTTGTCGAGGTCGCTGAGGTGATAGGCGACCTTTTGCCTTTCCTCTTCGACGGGCTTGACTTCAACGGCTGCCGCCTTGGTGGGGCGCAGCCCGAAAAGCCCGGCGGCCCCGGCGAGACCGACGCGGAAAATATCGCGGCGTCGCATGGCTTCATCTCCCATGTATCCGGGCCGCGCAAATTGCGTGGCCTCGGCCTCGATCCTAGCATAAATTGACGCCACGTCTTGTCGGGGCAATGGAGGGTAGCATGACGTCGAGGACCATGAAGGGGACCATTGTGGGCGCCGGAGTTGGGCTTGCCTTGCTAGCCGCCGTCGCCGGCACTGCTTTCGCCGACGATACGCTCAAACTCACCGAGCTCAGCCCCGACGGCAAGGACGCCTGCTTCGGCCGCGTCTACGACGCCGCGCATCTCAAGTCGCATCCGCACCAGAAGGTAACGCGCATCTTCTTCTATTACGGCCGCGATCCGGTCAGCCGGCCAAACGAGGAGCCAAGCGCCGGCATCGATTCCTCCTACAATGGCTTCATGGCGACGACGGTGCGCGGCGCCGAGGCGCCGGAATGGCTCGGCGGCTGGTGCAGTCATGAGTCGGAGGACGGCAAGACCGGCCCGATCCGTTGCGGCATGGACTGCGATCGCACCATGGCTTCGCTGAAGGTCGACGACAAAGGCCGGCTGATCGTCTCGGACGTGCAGCCCGACCTCTATCTCGATGCCGGATCGGAAGACGAGCTCGGCAAGGCGGAGTACGAAAGGCAGGCGCTGGGCAAGGACGACAACGGCTTCAGGCTCGACCCGATGCCGGCCGCGACCTGCAAGGCCGAGTTCGCGCGCATCGACCCGATCGACCCGGCGCTCGGCCCGCCATTGCGCGAGCGGCTGAAGCAGGATCAGGCCTTCTGCTACGGACGCGACTACGACGCCGCGCATCTCGGCTCGCATCCCGATCAGCTGACCCAGTCGATCAGGGTTTTCCGAGGACCGGTCGAGCTGGCGTCTTTCGCCAAGGAGGGCGATCCGGCCAAATGGCCAAGCGGCGCCGATATCGCCGTTTCGGTTACCACGCGGCAGAAATCGGCCAAGGTCACGCAGCTCTACAACTGTCAGGGCGAGGGCGACCAATGGCGCTGCGCGGCGAGCGCCGAGACGGGTGCTGCTCCTTCGTGCGATATCGCGCAAAAGGAGGTCTTCCTTCGCCGCGGCGCCAACGGCACGATGATGCTGGCCAACCCGAACAGCGGCCTGTCGATCGTCGATCTGTGCTCGAAAGCGGCGGAAGGCGACACAATGTCCGACGACAAGGTCTACCGGCTGGAGCCGATGCCGCAGGGGGCGTGTTCGCCATAACCATCGCTTCGTCATCCTATGGCGGAGCAAGGAGCGAAGCGACGCAGCGCAGACCGTAGGATCCATGCCGTGACTTGGGGCGCCGCCACGGTGCGGGATTCTGCTCCGCTGCGCGCCTTGGCGAAGGTAACGGCATGGATCCTAGGGGCTCCGCGACGGAGCTTCGCTCCTGCTCCGCCCTAGGATGACCAAGGAGGGAGGCTCCAGCCAATCTCGAACGTCTGCGGTGCTAACCGCCTCACGCAAACGGCACGGCGGTCGTGCCCTTGGGCAGTTTCGCTTCGTCGTCGGGCTCGACGTGGATGATGACTCGAACCGAAGGGATCTCTGCCTGCAGTGCGTCCTCGATGCGGTCGCAGATGACGTGGCTGGCGCCGACCGACATGTCGGCGTCGACGACCAGATGGAACTCGATGAAGGTGGCGCGGCCTGCAATGCGCGTCTTCAGGTCGTGGACCTCGAGCGCGCCTTTGCAATTGGCCGAGATGATGTCGCGGATTCGGATATGTTCCTGGGTGTCGACGGCGCGGTCCATCAGCCCGTTCATCGACGAGCCGATGACGTGCCAGCCCTGCCACAGAATGTTCAGCGCCACGATCACTGCAAGAGCCGGATCGAGAACCTGCCAGCCGGTCAGCACGGCGCCGACCAGACCGATGAATACACCGACCGAGGTCGCCACATCGGTCATGATGTGCCTGCCGTCGGCCACGAGAGCCGGCGATTTTTCGCTTCGGCCGGTGCGGATCAGCGTCAAGGCCCAGACAGCGTTGATGACCGTTGCGACGCCATTGACGGCAAGGCCGGTCCATGGCTGTTCCAGTGGAGCGGGATGCTGCCAGGACCACCACACCTCGTTGAGGATCAACAAAGCGGCAAGCACGATCAGCACGCCTTCAAGGACGGCCGAGAAATACTCAGCCTTGTGGTGGCCGAACGGATGGTCCTGGTCGGCCGGCTTGTAGCTGACCCGGATTGCCCAATAGGCGGCCGCCGAGGCAATGACGTTGACGATCGATTCCAGCGCGTCCGAATAAAGCGCAACCGAACCGGTGACGTACCAGGCCACCAGCTTCAGGCCGAGCACGACGCAGGCGACAACGATCGACCAGAAGGCGAGGCTGGCGACCTTCTGCCTGGCGGCGGCCTTGATTTCGGCGGTGGTCATTGAGGAGGCCGCGTTCCTTCGCGCCCCCCTCTGTCCTGCCGGACATCTCCCCCACGAGGGGGGAGATCGGCCATCATGGACGACGTCGCTGGATCTACAATGTTTGAGATTGGCGAAAGCCGAAATGAGAGACAATCTCCCCCCAAGTGGGGGAGATGTCCGGCAGGACAGAGGGGGGCGACGTAGAGCGCAAACCTCAACACGAAAACTCCTGGCCTTAAGCGGCCTTTTCCTTGGCTTTGCGCGGCAGGTGCGCGACAATGTTCTCGATGATGCGCATGCCGGCATTGTGGCCGAGCGTCATGATCGATTCCGGGTGGAACTGCACCGCAGCGATCGGCTCCTTGCGGTGCTCGAAGGCCATGATGATGCCGTCTTCGGTCTCGGCGGTGACGACAAAACCATCGGGCAGCCGCACCGGATCGGCGAAGATCGAATGGTAGCGGCCGACCGTCACCTCCTTGGGCAAGCCGGAGAAGATGATGCCCGGCTTCGACACGCGGATGCGCGACGGCTTGCCATGCATCGGGATGTGCAATTGCCGCAATTCGCCGCCATAAGCCTCGGCCAACGCCTGCAGCCCGAGGCAGACGCCGAAGATGGGCAGGTCGCGCGCACGGGCCCGCTTGATGGTAGCGGCGCAGTCGAAGTCCTTCGGCGTACCGGGGCCGGGCGACAGCACGACCAGGTTTGGCTTCAGCCGGTCGAAGATCTCGTCCGGTACCGGTGTGCGCACCGTCGAGACATTGGCGCCGGTCTGGCGGAAATAGTTGGCGAGCGTATGGACGAAACTGTCCTCGTGGTCGACCAGGAGGATGTTGACGCCGTCGCCGACACGCGCCGTGCTGCGTTCGGTGCTGGCGGCATTACCCAATTTGGCGTCGCGGATGGCGGAGAGCATGGCGGATGCCTTCAGTTCGGTTTCGGCTTCTTCTTCCTCGGGAATGCTGTCGAAGAGGAGCGTGGCGCCGGCGCGCACCTCGGCAATACCGTCCTTGATGCGAATGGTGCGAAGCGTCAGGCCGGTGTTCATGTCACCGTTGAAATTGACCATGCCGATCGCCCCGCCATACCAGGCGCGCGGGCTCTTCTCGTTCTGCTCGATGAAGCGCATGGCCCATAATTTCGGCGCGCCGGTGACGGTGACCGCCCATGCATGCGACAGAAAAGCGTCGAAAGCGTCCATGCCTTCGCGCAGCCGTCCCTCAATGTGGTCGACGGTGTGGATCAGGCGCGAATACATCTCGATCTGGCGGCGACCGATGACGCGCACCGAGCCCGGCTCGCAGACCCTCGACTTGTCGTTGCGGTCGACGTCCGAGCACATGGTGAGTTCGGATTCGTCCTTCTTGGAATTGAGCAGCTTCAGGATCTGCTCGCTGTCGGAAATGGCGTCGTCGCCCCGCTTGATGGTGCCGGAGATCGGGCAGGTCTCGACGCGCCGGCCGTTGACGCGCACGAACATTTCCGGCGAGGCGCCGATCAGATATTCGCCCTCGCCGAGATTGATGAAGAAGGAATAGGGCGAGGGATTGATGCTCTTCAGCTTGCGGGAAATCTCGGAGGGCTGGGTTTCGCAGCGTTCGTAGAACATCTGCCCCGGCACCACTTCGAACAGGTCGCCGCGCTCGAAGCTCTTCATGGCCTTGCGCACCAGCTTGGCATATTCGCCGGGCTCGTGGTCGCCGCGCGGCGGGATGCGGTCGGCGGTCCTGAACGGCTCGACGATTTCGTCGCGCGGCAGGCCTTCGGTCGAAAAGCCGACGCCGGAATAGTCGTAGCGGTCGGTCCAGGCCTTGGTCGAATAATGGTCGACGACGAGGATCTCGTCGGGCAGGAACAGCACGAGGTCGCGCTGGCTCTGCTTGCGCTCGAGCTTGTAGTCGACCGGATCGAACTGGAAGGCGAGGTCGTAGCCGAAGGCGCCATAGAGGCCGAGATTGGCGTCCTCCTCGGTCTTGAACAAGGCGGTGATGGCGCGCAGCACGGTGAAGACGGAGGGAACGCGGCTGCGTTCCTCCTCGGTAAAGACACGGCCGGGCTTGGCGACCTCGAGGCGGATGAGTTTGTTCGACGTCTCGGCGATCGTTACATCGTCAAGGCCGGCAAGCACCGTGCCGATCACCGGCAAAAGCACCTCGCCGCGGCGGTTCAGCGCCTCGATGCGGATAGTGCGGCCGCGGGCCGAGATCACCAGCGGCGGATCAATGATGGCGGTGTCCCAGCGCGTATAGCGGCCGGGATATTCGTAATTCGAGGAAAACACGGCGCCGCGGCGCGAATTCAGGCCATCGACATAGCCGTCGATCGCCCCTTCATATGGCCGGTCATGGCGCTGACGGGTAATCGCCACGCCACCCGCGGTGACGAAGCGCTCGGCGCCATTCTCCAGAATTTTCGTCGTCATTGCCGTCTCCATCAGCGTCTTTGGGGCAACGGACCCGGGAATGGCTTGAAAAAACAAATGGCCGCCCGGACATTCCGCTGCGGCCACCCTCTATTGTCACGCGAATGCGTTCGAACAGGCCGCTGTCAGCGAGCCCACCACCAAATGGTCTTGATCGAACGCATATTCATGGCGATTCCCATAGCGGCGATTGAACGGCCGCGCAACTGGATTCAAAGGAAGGCCCTCAGTCCTCCAGCGTCCCCGACCTTGCATCGGCGCTCTTCCTGTCGCCGACCAGCTTCAAGAGGTCTTCGCCGGCGCGGATGATGCGGCGGGAACGCCGTGTCAGGATGAGGCCGGCCTGGGGCGCCAACACTTCCGTGCGGCCGCCGGGCTCACCCGGCGCGTGGACGATAGTGGCAAGGCGCGCACCCCTGGCTACCCGGTCGCCCGGCTTAACGTCGTAGAGGATCGCGCCCGAGCGGGGCGCCGGCATCATCTCGATGTTTTCGAGCGACGCGACGAGCCCTACGAAGCTGCCAGGCGCGGGCAGCGCCTGATCCCGGATGACGCCGCGCGCCACCAGCAGCCGGTAGAGCCCTTCAGCGTCGACGCTGGCGAGAGCGCCGTCGACATCGAGTATGCCGCGATATTCGACCGTGGTGGCGACGCGCCGGTCCAGGCGCGCCACCTCGGCTGGGACGTTCTGATACGGCATGATCGAGGCGCCTTCGAAGGTGCCGTCGGGATCTTCGTCCCACAGCATCACCGCATCGACGCCCAGGGCCGCCGCACAGTCCGCCATGGCCGGCCACAGGCTGGTGTGGACGTAGAGATAGGCGAGGCCTTCATCGTCGCAATGCAGGTCGAGCACGATGTCGTGGCCGATCGAGAGCTGCAGCAGCCGCGTCTTCAGCCGCTGGTCGACCGTGCCGTGCGCCGGCAGGAGCGTGAGGTCGGGCGCGGCGAGCTGCGGAAAGCCGCGATTGAAATTGGTTCGCGTGCCCAGATGGAAGCGGCCCTGATGGTCGCCGTAGAGATATTGCGCGCGGCCGATCGGATTGGCCCAGGGCACGATGATTATGTTGCCGCTGATGCGGCCTTCGGCTTCCGCCCTGCTGAGCATCGGCATCAGCGCATCGATGGCGACGACGCCCGGCAATTCGCCGGCATGAAGTGCCGCCTGCAGATAGGCGGAAGGCGCCGTCTTGTCCGTTCCGGCGAAGCGGAAGACGGGGAATTCGTAGAAAACGCCTTCGCTGTCGCCGGCGATGTGTTCGATGGATTTCTGCATGGCACGCCTCCGGGAGAAGAGGCGGAACACATGCCCTTTTGCCCCTGGGCTGTCGATTGGTCCAGCCGCTGCCGCTATGGGCGCACCATTCTACCCGGCCGTCACACCAGTGGCTTAAGTTCCTGGGCGATGGTCGGCAGAAGCTCCGAGACGTTCGGGTGGATGTGCACGGCGCGCGCCAGCGTGCTGACCGGCGCCTTGGCATACATCAGATCGAGCACACAGTGCACCGCTTCGTCGCCGCCCGGGCCGAGCACCGAACAGCCGAGGATCTCCCTGGTATCGGCATCGACCAGGATCTTCATGAAACCTTGCGTCTCACCTTTTTCGACGGCACGGCTGACACGGGTCATCGGCCGCTGGCCGACCAAGGCGCGACGGCCGGATTTCCTGACCGCGGCTTCGGTCATGCCGCAGCGGCCGAGTGGTGGGTCGATATAGAGCGCATAGGCCTCGATGCGGTCGCTGACCTTGCGCGGATCGTTGTCGAGCAGGTTGGCGGCGACGATCTCGTAGTCGTTGTAGGAAGTGTGGGTGAAGGCGCCCTTGCCGTTGCAGTCGCCCATCGCCCAGATGCCGGGCACGCTGGTGCGCAGCTGGTCGTCGACGACGATGAAGCCCCGTTTGTCGACCTCGACGCCGGCTTTGTCGAGGCCGAGATCGTCGGTGTTTGGCGTGCGGCCGAGCGCCAGCAGCACATGCGAGCCGACCGCAGCCGCCTTGCCTGGCGAGAAGGTCACGGCGATTTCGTAGCCTCGCCTGGCGAAGCGGATATCGTCGGCGCCGAGATGGACGGCAATGGCTTCGTTTTCGAGGATCGACAAAATGGCGTCCGAGACGTCATCGTCCTCGCGGCCGATCAGACGCGGGCTCTTTTCGATGACCGTGACTTCGGAACCGAAGCGACGGAACATCTGCGCGAATTCGAGCGAGACATAGCTGCCGCCGACAACGATGAGATGGCGCGGCAGCACGTCGAGATCCATCATCGACGAATTGGTGAGGTAGGATACGTCGTTGACGCCGGGCAGGTCGGGCACCGAGGCGCGGCCGCCGGTGTTGAGGAATATCCTTTCGGCGCTTAGCAGATCGTCGCCGACGCGCACCGTATGGGCGGTCACAAAGCGCGCATGGCCGCGATAGAGCGTGCATTTGTCCATGCCGGCAATCCAGTCTTCGAGATTGCCGCGGGCGTCGTTCGAGACCTTGTCCTTGCGCGCCTTGATCGCCTTGTAGTTGACACCGACGGGACCGGAGAGCGTCACGCCGTAATCCGCGGCGGAGCGGGCGAGATGCGCGGCATAGGCGCTTGCCACCATCGTTTTGGTCGGCGTGCAGCCGGTGTTGACGCAAGTGCCGCCAACCAGCTTTCGCTCGATCAGCGCCACGCTCATGCCGGCCGCATTCAGCCGGCCGGCGAGCGGTGGGCCGGCCTGGCCGGCACCGACGATGATGGCGTCGAATGTCTTTGCCGTCATGCTACCGCCGCCACGATCAGAAGACCGCCGACGATCGCCACCGCGTCCTCGATGAAGGCGGCGGGCGGGTCCTTGCCGAAGGCGGCGGCCAGGCGCTTGCGCGCCTCGGCGCCGCCCAGCGTGCCGATCACCGCGCCAACTGCGCCGGCCATCAGGCCGCCGATGGTGGCGCCGCCGGTCGCGCCGATCACCGCGCCGGTGAAAGCGCCCAGGACGATGCGCGTGCCGAATTGCTGCGGCACCTTGCGGCTCGGCGCCGATGGCAGCTGGTCGGTCACCAATTCGGCGATGGCCAGGATGGTGAAGATGCTGACGGCAATCCAGTGGCCCATGAAGCTCGCCCAGGTGCCGGCGACCGGCAACCAGCCAAGCCAGGCGCCCCAAGCGACGGCGGCGGGCGCGGTCATGGCGCGAAGCCCGGCAACGATGCCAATCAGGAGTGCAAGAATGTACAGCATGATTGATCCCCTCGATGGCCGGCTTGGGACTTATCCGAGAAGGCAGGCTACCATAGGTCGGGTATTTGACCAGAGGTGGTGTCGCCGCCGGCGCTTCCGTATTTCACCGAAACTGGAGTTGCGGCCAATGACGGGGAGCGAACGGACGAAAATGGTGGCGGGCGAGTGGTATTGCTGCCTCGATCCGGAACTGGAGGCGCTGCGCATCACGTCGCGCGACGCGGTGTTCGAACACAACGGCCTGCCCCGGCAACGCGGCGATATCGGGCCTGGGTTGCGGGCGCTGCTCGGCGCTGCGGGCGAGGGCGCCCGGATCGAAGCGCCGTTCCACTGTGCCTATGGCTTCAACATCTTTCTCGGCGACCGCGTCTTCCTCAATGCCGGCTGCACCATTCTCGATATGGCGCCAGTGCGCATCGGCACGGGAACGCTGCTCGGCCCCAATGGAAAGATCTATTGCGTCTATTGCGCCGAGCACCACAAGGAGGCTGCGGGACGACAGGCCGGGCTGGAGATCGCCAGGCCGGTCGCCATCGGCGACAATGCCTGGATCGGCTGCAGTGCCATCATCCTCGGCGGGGTCAGGATCGGCGACGGCGCCATCGTCGGCGCCGGTGCCGTGGTGACGCGCGACGTAGCGGCGAACACCACGGTTGTCGACAACCCGGCGCGGCCGCTCAAGCAGGGTTGACGCTTATACGGGCGCGAACTGGACCATTGCTTCGAAGCCGTCCGGGCGGCCGGATGCCGGCGAGTTCAGGACCAGCGTCGCACCCGTGTGCTGCAGGATCCGGGTGACGATCGCCAGCCCGAGGCCCGATCCATCGGCGCGTGTCGCGCCGCGCTCGAAGCGCTTGACCAGGCCGGCCGGGGCCGGGACCACCGGGCCTTCGTTGATGACGCTGAGCCTTGCGTCGCCGCCGATACGTACGACCACCTGTCCGCCCTCGGCGCCATGCCGTAATGCGTTTTCGATGAGGTTGCGCAGGACGATCGCCAGCGCATCCGCATCGATCGCGGTATGCGCCGTGCCTTGCGCCGGCGCTTCGAGGCGAAGACGGCCGTGGCTTTCGCCATGCTGTTCGAAGTCCGCGACCACCAGTGCCGCGACCTCGGCCAGATCTGCCGACTTGCCGGCAGCGGCCATGCCGGCATCGGCGCGCGCCAGTTGCATCAGCTTTTCGGACAGGCTGGCGAGATCGGACAGGGCTGCCTTGATTTGACGGGGACGTTTCTTTCCGGCTTCATCCGCTGCCTCGGCGATCATGCGCTCCGTCTGTGCCAGCGCGCCCGCGATCGGTGTGCGCAACTCGTGCGCAGCGTTGGCGGTGAATTCCTTCTCGGCTTCGAGCGCCATGTGCAGGCGACGCATCAAGCTGTTGACCGACTTGGCAATGGCAGCGAGTTCGGTGGGGAGTTCCTCGGTGCGGATGGGAGCGAGGTTGTCGCCATGGCGGGCGCTGATCTCGCTGCGCAGCATTGCAATCGGCCTCAGCGAACGCGCCAGGATCAACCAGGCGATAATCGCGCTCAACGGCATGAGGATGACCATCGGCACCAGGAATCCGATTGCGGCTTCGAATGTTTCCTCGTTGCGCCGTGCGTCGAGCTCGGCAACCTGGACGAAAACCGAACCGCTGACGGCCGATTCGGTGTAAATGCGCCATCCGGCCCTCTCGGTGAACCCTTGCACCAGTTCAGCCGTGAGCGGCTCGGCGGGAGCATTGTACGAATGCATGAGCACGCGCCCGTCGCCGCCGCGTACCTGGAAGATCAATCGCCCGCCGTCATCCTCCGAAACGGCCTCCGATAGCCGGCGCGGAGACGGCGATGCTTCGCGTTCGAAGAGGTCATCGATGACGAGCGGCAGCAGCCGGCGCGCCGCTTCCTGCATCGAGCTGTCCATGGCTTCGTTGATTTCGCGATGCAAGGTGAAGCTTCCGCTGGCCGCGGCAATCAGACCGAAGGCAACCGTGACCAGGATCAGTGAGGCGATGAGCCGGCCGACGATGCTGTCGAACAATTTCATCCCGCCGCCAGGCGGTAGCCCAGCCCTCTCACGGTCGTGATCGCCTTGCGCCCGATCTTCCGGCGCAGGCGGCTCACATAGACTTCGACGGTATTGCTTTCGACCTCGGCGCCGAAGGCATAGAGCGCATCCTCGATCTGGCCCTTGCCGACCGTGATGCCGGGCCGGCGCAGGAACTGCTCAAGCACCGCCCATTCACGTGACGTCAGCATGGCTTCGGCGCCGTCCACGACAACACGGCGGCTGGCCTGGTCGATTTCGATCGGCCCGAGACGGATCATCAGATTTGGGTTGCCAGAGGAGCGGCGTGCGACCGCGGCGAGACGGGCGGACAGTTCGCCAAGATCGAACGGCTTGACCAGATAATCGTCGGCGCCCGAATTCAGCCCCTCAATACGGTCTGAGAGCTGGTCGCGCGCCGTCAGGATGATGACCGGCGTGGCGTTGCCTTCACGGCGGAACAGCTTCAGGAATTCGAGGCCCTTGCCGTCGGGCAAGTGCAGATCGAGCAGGACGAGTTCATAGGATACGACGGCAAGGTGATCGCGGGCCTCGCCAAGCGTCGTGCTCCAGTCAACGGCATGGCCGTCGGCGGCGACGTGATCGCGTACCGCCTCGCCCAATAAATGATCGTCTTCAATCAACAGAACCCGCACGATCGTCTCCGTTAAACCGTGCCGCTCCATGCGGCACAAGTCTGACAACAGCCTGAATGGAGGCCAACTGCGGCATTTGGGCGACGAACCCAACGTTCAGGCTGCTGTCAGCATTTGTGGTCAGGTTTCGCGGCATCGGAATCAGCCGATGGAGAAATCAACATGAAGACTTTGATCTTGGCCGCGCTGGCCCTGGCTGTGGCCGGCCCAGCCTTCGCCGCCGACAGATGCGATGTGCCGACCGACCAGTGGCAGCCGCGCGAGGCATTGCAAAAAAAGCTTGAGGGGGAGGGCTGGAACGTCCGCAGCATCAAGACGGAAGATGGCTGCTATGAAGCCAAGGCACTCGACGCCAACGGCAAGAAGCTGGAAGCCGTCTTCAACCCTAAGACGCTCGAGTCGGTCGGCGCCGATTCTGACGACGGCTGATCATCATGAACGCCACCGTTTCGACAAGGACAGCCTCGGTCCAGGTCTGGAGCCGCTACATCCGCCTCTTCCACTGGTCGCTGGTCCTGTGCGTGGCGGTGGCGTGGCTTTCCTCCGGGGAAATCATGAAGCTGCATAAACTGGCCGGCTATTGCGCGGCGGTGTTGATCGCCTCGCGGCTGATCGCCGGGCTGGCAGGATCGAGATATGCCCGCTTCCGCCAATTCGTGCGCGGGCCGCGAGCGGTGAGCGGATATCTCGCCGACGTGGTGCATGGCCGTGAGAAGCGTTATCTCGGCCACAACCCTGCCGGCGGCGCCATGGTGGTGGCGTTGTTGGCCTGCGTGGCGGGAATTGCGCTCACCGGCTGGATGCAGACCACCGACGCCTGGTGGGGCGTGGCGTGGGTCGAAGACGTGCACGAGATACTGGGCAACGGTATCTTGGCGCTCGTCGGGCTTCATGTCGGCGGCGTGCTGCTGGCGAGCCTGCGCCATCACGAGAACCTGGTTCGCGCGATGGTTATGGGCCGCAAGCGTGCGCCTTCGCCGGAAGACGTCGCCTGATCGACCGCAACTGAAATACAAGGGACGCCGCAGTGTCGCGGCGCCCTTTGCCGTTTTGCCTGGGTGCAGTGAGCATTGTCTGCTTTTCCAGATCAGGGCGAAACGGCGTGCGTCACGCGCTCCTCCTGAGCACTCTTCGAGAATTCGCGCCGGTACTGCGCCGGCGAGGTCCTGAGCCGCGCCGCGAAATGCTGACGCAGCGAGGTGGCGCTGCCAAAGCCGGCCTCGAAGGCAACCGTGTCCATCGATTTTTCCGTTGCTTCCAGCAGCCGCTGTGCCAGCTGGACGCGCTGGTCGGTCAGCCAGTCGCCGAAACTGCTGCCGATCGTCTTCTGGAAACGGCGCGTGAACGTCCGGCGGGTGAGGCCGGCGAGACCGGCAACGCTGTCCAGGCCGTGCGGCTCACCCAGGGTCTTGCGCACCGTTTCGAGAGCTTGGGTGAAGCGGTCAGCATTGCCGGTCCTGGCGATGGGGCGTTCGATGAATTGCGCCTGCCCGCCCTGCCTGTGCGGAGAAAGCACGATCTGCCGGGCAAGCCGAAGTGCCGCCTCCGCGCCGTAACGAGCCCGTACGACGTGCAGGCAGCAGTCGAGCCCTGCGGCGACGCCGGCGGATGTCACGACATCGCCATTGTCGATGTAGAGCACTTCCGGTTCGACGAGAATGTCGGGATAGAGTTCCTGCAGCTGATCCGCGTAGGCCCAGTGTGTCGCCGCTCGTCGCCCTGAAAGCAGTCCGGTCGCCGCGACAGCGAACGTTCCCAAGCACAGCCCGACGATCAGCGCGCCGCGCCGGTGCGCGCCAAGCAACGCGTCGATCAATGCCGCTGGAGGTGAGCTCCCGAGATCTTTCCAACTTGGCACGATGACGATGTCAGCGTCATCGAGCGCGGAAAGCCCGTGCGGGACGCTGATGGTCAGCCCGGCATCCGTGCGGATCGGCCCGTTCTCAATGGCGCAGACCCGGAAGTCGAAGCGCGGCAGGCCGAGTGCCGTGCGATCGGCGCCGAACACGAGACACGGCACGGAGAGATGAAACGGGCTGATGCCATCGAAGGCGATGGCGGCAACGGCAGGATTGGTCATGGGAGCTCCAGCAAAGGATGAGGCCGATTGTCCCAATTCTTTCGAATAATGTCAATCGGGACACTTTTTGCAATCCGATGCCGCGCTTATCGTCCACCCATCATGTCCAACGGGAAAGGAAACCTCATGTCGCAACCAGCCAAAGGCAAAGCTCCACGCCGCGCCCTCATCGTCATCGACGTTCAGAACGACTATGACGGCGGCAACCTCGCCATCCAGCATCCGCCCTTCCGCGAGAGTGTCGTCAATGTAGCGCGAGCGATGGACGCGGCCACCGAGGCAGGCGTCAAGGTGGTGGTCATCAAGCAGTTGGCACCGGAAACCTCACCGGTCTTCGCCAAGGGCAGCCATGGCGCCGAGTTGCACCCGGAAATCGCCAGGCGAACCCGCGACCACTACATCGAAAAACACTTGCCCAGCGCCTTCACCGGCACAGACCTCGAGGAGTGGCTGCGCGCCAACTCTATCAATACGATCACGGTCATCGGCTACATGACGCACAATTGCGATCTGTCGACGGTCATCCACGCCGTGCATATGGGTTTTGAGGTCGAGTTCCTGTCGGACGCAACCGGGTCGTTGCCCTATGCCAACAGCGCCGGCTACGCCTCGGGCGAGGAAATCCATCGCGTCGTGACGATCGTCCTGCAGTCGCGCTTCGCGGCCGTTCTCAAAACCGCCGAGTGGATCGATTGCCTGAAGACCGGCGTGGTACCCCAGCACGATACACCTTATGCCTCCAACCAACGCGCGCTGGCGCGAAGCGCGGCGTAGGGACGAGATCGTCGCGAAGACCCCAAAAGGGCGCCGCAGCGTCGCGGCGCCCTTGCCGTTCGAGCGTTGATTATCCCTAGAACAGGCCTTCGATCTGGCCCATTTCGTTCAGGAAAATCTTTTCCGAGGATGGCGCTTTGGGCAGGCCGGGCATGGTCATCACCTCGCCGCAGATGATGACGACGAAGCCGGCGCCGGCAGACAGCCTGACCTCGCGCACCGGCACGGTGTGGCCGGTCGGCGCGCCGCGCAGATTCGGATCGGTGGAGAAGGAATATTGCGTCTTGGCCATGCAGACCGGCAAATGACCGTAGCCGGCGTGCTCCCAGGCGTGGAGTTGGTCGCGCACCGACTTGTCGGCGATCGCTTCGGAACCGCGATAGATGCGCTGGACGATGGTGTTGATCTTCTCGAACAGCGGCATGGCGTCGGGATAGAGCGGGGCGAATTGCGACGCGCCGGATTCGGCCAATGCCACGACTCTTTTGGCCAGTTCCTCGATGCCGGCCGATCCGTGGGCCCAGTGCTTGCACAGGATCGCCTCTTCGCCCATCGAGGCGACGTAGTCCTTCATCGCCTGGATCTCGGCCTCGGTGTCGGAGTAAAAATGGTTGATGGCGACCACTGCCGGCACACCGAACTGGCGGATGTTCTCGATATGGCGGCCGAGATTGGCGCAGCCCTTCTTGACCGCCTCGACGTTCTCCTTGCCGAGGTCTTCCTTCTTGACGCCGCCATTCATCTTCATAGCGCGAACCGTGGCGACGATGACCGCCGCGGCAGGCCTCAGGCCGGCCTTGCGGCATTTGATGTCGAAGAACTTTTCGGCACCGAGGTCGGCGCCGAAACCGGCTTCGGTGACGACGTAGTCGGCAAGCTTCAGCGCCGTTGTCGTCGCAACGACTGAGTTGCAGCCGTGCGCGATGTTGGCGAAGGGGCCGCCATGGACGAAAGCAGGGTTGTTCTCCAGCGTCTGCACGAGATTGGGCTGCATGGCATCCTTCAAGAGCACGGCCATGGCGCCGTCGGCCTTGAGGTCGCGGGCATAGACGGCCGATTTGTCGCGGCGATAGGCGACGATAATGTCGCCGAGGCGCTTTTCCAGGTCCTTGAGATCGGTGGCGAGGCACAGGATGGCCATGACTTCCGAGGCGACTGTGATGTCGAAACCGGCCTCGCGCGGGAAACCGTTGGCGACGCCGCCGAGCGAACAGATGATCTCGCGCAGCGCCCGGTCGTTCATGTCCATGACGCGGCGCCAGACGACGCGGCGGGTATCGATGCCGAGCTCGTTGCCCCAGTAGATGTGATTGTCGATCAGCGCCGACAGCAGATTATGGGCGGTAGTGATGGCGTGGAAATCGCCGGTGAAGTGGAGGTTCATGTCCTCCATCGGCACGACCTGCGCGTAGCCGCCGCCGGCGGCACCGCCCTTGACGCCGAAATTCGGTCCGAGCGAAGCCTCGCGGATGCAGACGATGGCCTTCTTGCCGATGCGGTTGAGGCCATCGCCCAAGCCCACCGTCGTCGTCGTCTTGCCTTCGCCGGCCGGTGTCGGGTTGATGGCGGTGACGAGGATCAGCTTGCCGTCCTTGTTGCCCTTCACCGACTTGATGAACTCGGCCGAGATCTTTGCCTTGTCGTGGCCGTAGGGCAGAAGATGTTCGCTCGGAATGCCGATCTTCTGGCCGATCTCCTGGATCTGCTTCTTCCTGGCGCCGCGCGCGATCTCGATGTCGGACTTCACTTCGGCCATGACGGCTTCCCTCTGGATTGGACGGATTTGACTAGTGTGGTCGCAAGAACAGCCCGGCATTGCAGGCGCAGGCATGTTCTACCCCTGTCGCTGCCGCGGCGTCAACTTTCATGCAACTATGTTTCCTGCGAAGAAAATGCCTCTGCGGCCGGCTGCCCTGCTACAGGTTCTTTTCGCGCCGGTTGCCGCGCCGTATAGAAGCCAGAGCAGGCGCGGTTCCGCCGTCTCAAAACAGCCGCGTAATACGCGAAAAGCGACAGAAGCAACGGCGCAAATTCACCAGCGCCGGCTGTGCGGCACGATCCGCTATTGCGTCAGCACGTTGCTGATCTCGACCATGTTCGAGCGCACCCTGAGTATATAAAACCCCATCGTCGTCAGATGTGTCGGCAACAGCCAGCCGTCCTCGCGGCCATTGGCGATGATGAAGGGCTGGATGCGCAGCGCCGAGACGAATTGCGCGTCCATCGTATCCCACAGGTTCTGCAGGTGCTTTTCCTTGATGACGTCGTCGAAGTCGGCCTGCGCGCCTTTCATCAGCCCGTAATAGGCATAAAGCTGGCCATAGGCGAACCAGAAGCGGTCGTCGGCGCGGGTGTCGAACCAGCCATTATTGTGGTTTTCGGCACGCTCCTTGAGGATCGCCGAGGTCGAACCGATATCGGACGAGATGCGGTCGATATACTGCTTGAGATTGTCGGCGCGGGCATCGAACGTCGCCTGGCAGGCTGCGAGGCGGGCGTTGAAGGAACGCAGCTTGCGGACCGCGTCGCGATAGTAGCTCGGCGTGGGCGTCTTGGGGCCGAACGGGTTCAAGCCGAAGTACCAGGTTTCCTCATCGAACTGCAGATTGCCGCGGGCGTCCTGCAGGTCGGCGTCGATCTGCGAGGTGGTGCGCACGCGGCCGAGATTGTCGGCAAGCTCCGTCGCCGTGCGCCGCACCGCCTGGTTGATGCCGCGCTGGAACGAAGCCTTGTTGTCCATGAACGGCGTGTGGTCCCAGTCGATGCCGAACAGGCCGAGCTTGTAGAGGATCATCGACGACACCCAGGCATTCTGGTTGACGTTGAAGTCGGTCAGGTCGGCCGCCACCTGGGCAATGGCCGAATTTCCGCAGGTCTTGGCCGTGTCGGTGCCGGCGCCGGCGGAAACCTGTTCACCGGCGGAGCTGTTGCGTTTTTCGAACGTGTATTTGTCGACGTAATTCGGGTCGAAATTGTTCCACCACTGGGTGGCGTAGAAGAAATTGATATAGAGGCCGATCAGCACGAGTACAGCCAGGCCGACCACCGCCTTGAGAATCCAGCCGCGCCGCGTGTACCAGCGCCCCGCCCATAGGAACGGCCACAGGATCGCACCGATGAGCAGGCCGATGCCGCGGCCAATCCACTGGAAAATCCGGGTGAAGAAACTCACGATCGGATCAAGCATGGCGATGTCACCCCCTCAGTCAGTCAAGCCGTAGAGGCGTGTGCGAAACGCCACCTTGTCCTTCAGATATGTGGTTTTCAGAACGTCCACAACATGCGATCGCCAAGCGTCACTGAAGCCGTCATAGTCCCTGTAGAAGCCCGGCTTGTTGAAGACGTAACGCGAAACGAAATCCTGCGGCACGAAGTCCGAGATCAGCTGGTTGCTCAGCCAGGCGTCGGGATGGTCCGGCTTGGCGCGGATGACCAGGAAGCGCTGCTGCGGGAACACGTCCTCGATCTTGAGATGGCCGAGCTGGGCGATCTCACGCTTGGCGGCGTTGAGGAAGGGAAAATTGCCGGCCCTGGTTATCAGATCGGTATGGCCGTGGATCCAGGTCTGCAGCCAGATCTTGTCGACATCGGTCAGATTGCGGTCGGGCTCGGCCTCGCGGATCAGCGCGCGCACCACCATTTCGGCGCGATGCTCGAGATAGCCGGAGGTTTCGATCCATGAGGCGCGCGGCAGTTCGATGCGGCCGGTAGAAGCGAGGAACTTGAAGACCTTGTCGGCGTCGTGGATCGAGAGATAGCTCACCTGCCATGGCCGCGAGCGGCGGAAGCCCGGTGCTGCCGGGTCGCTGATCACCGTCGTCACGTCCGGATCGACGAACACATAGAGCCCGCCGAAATGACTGGTCCAATAGGCGTTGTGGCGGAAGATCACCTGGTCCGGCACCAGCGCATTCTCGCGGATGTCGCCGCAGATCTTCGCCAGCTCGACCATGTGGGCCAGCATGGCGTTGTCGCGCCAGGCATCCGGCTCCTGCTTCAGTCGGTCGACCAGCTTGCCGAGTTCGGCGGCCTTGCCGAGCACGTCCTCGGCCGACAGCACCTTGAACTCGACCTGGTTGATCGACAGCAGGTCCTCGATGTCGTCGACCTTGGGGACTGAATCCTCGATCTCGCCGTAGATGACGTCCTTGATCGTCAGCGCATCGATGGCGCGCTGGTTCTTCGACATGAATTCATACATCAGCAGCGAGGTGTTGGAGAAAGCCGTGTGCACCACCGGCAGGTCGATCTGCGAGGGCGTCAGGATGATGAAGCGGCGGTTGACCTCGTTCGGATCGAGGTAGCTGTAGTCGCCGCATTCCTCGGCGACCTGCGGCGAGAAGCCGGTGCGGTCGATCTCGAAGCTTTTCAATTTGGTCGGCTTCAAGCCGAACGCGACCATCGCCTTGTTGTAGCGCTGGATGAGATGCGGCTCGTCGACCGTCAGCAGCCGACCATAGATCAGCTCGTTGTCGCGCAGCAGATCGGGTTTCTTGGCGGGGTTCATGCTTCCTTCTCCCCGTTCACGGGGAGAAGGTGCCCGAAGGGCGGATGAGGGGTGCGAGCGCCCCTTCTCCCCTTGTGGGAGAAGGTGGATTGGCGCGCAGCGCGAAGACGGTTGATGGGTGTTGGAAGGATCGCCGTCGGTGCCAAGCTGGAGCACCCCTCATCCGTCGCCTTCGGCGACACCTTCTCCCACAAGGGGAGAAGGGGGCGTCGGCGCATCTCACGCATTCCACAGCCCTTTCTTCTTCAACTCCTCGATCTCGCGGACGGCACGCTCCCGCAGGCGGGTGTCGCGGATCATCTTGGTCACCGCCGCATCGTCGGACTTGTCGGAGTAGCGGAATTCGGAATCCGCGTAGCGGTTGATCTCCTGCATGACCATGGCAAGCGAGAACGGCCCGCGCAGTTCCTCGATCATCGCTTTCTTGTCGTCGTAACCCTTGTGCATGAAGGCTTCCGGCTTTTCGAACCACTCGTCCGGCAATTCGATGTCCATGGCGCGCATCTTGATGGCGTCGGTGACGTTCTTGATTGCGCGGCCGGTAAAGCGCGGCTCGGCATCCTTGATCATGTGCAGATAGGTGCCGATGTCGGCCATCGTCTTCGGCGCGCCGTTCTCCTTCATGTAGCGCTCATAGACCTTCATCAACCCGTCTTCGCGCGGCTTCTCATGCTCCTCGTAAGCTTCCATCACCGCGCGCTGGATTTCCTGGGCGGCATAGAGCTTGTGGTCGCCGAGCGGGATCTTGTGGTTCTTGCCGGCGAGCAGGACGAAAATGTCGATGTAGTCGTCGCGGCTCTGCGGGCCGTCGACCAGCCAGCGGGCACCGGCGCGCTGGCGCAACGCGTCGTCGACGTTTTCGGGATAGTTGGAGAACATGCCGAAGGAACAGTTGCCGCGCACCACGGTCGCCGCACCTCCAAAGGCGTCCATCAGGACGCCGGTGATTTCCTGTTGGCCAGCCGAGGCGCGATCGTCTGAGCGGCGTGCCGCCACCTGGTCGATATCGTCGATGGTGCCGAAGCCGATGACGCGCGGGTTCAGCACATTGTTGATGAACTGGCGACAGTTCTGACCGGACTTGCCCTGGTAGGAGGAAATCTGGTCGACGCCGAAATTTTCGTAGGCGAAGGGATAGCCGGCGACCTGGCAGTAGCCGTTGAGAAGGCCTGCGATCATCTGGATCAGCGTCGTCTTGCCGGTGCCGGGCGCGCCGTCGCCGATAAAAGTGAACAGGAAGCCGCCAAGCTCGACGAACGGGTTCAGCTCGCGCTCGAAGTCGTAGGCCATCAGCATCTTGGCGAGCTTGACCGACTGGTATTTGGCGATGTGGTTGCCGACGACCTCTTCCGGTTTCTTGAAGGTCATCACCAGCGGTTTTGCCCGCTTGCCAGGGGCGACGTCGAAACCATCGAGGGTAAAATCGTCGACGTCGATGCGGACATGGGCGTTCTCGAACGGGCCGATGCCGTCGAAGCGGCCCTTTCGCGCCAACAACCCATCGATGGCGACACGCGCAAAGGCGCGGCCGCGGGTCATCAGGTCGGCGTCGTCCTTCGAACCTGCTATCGCCCTGTCGAGCCCGGCCACGATCGACTTCACAGCATCCTGCGGCGTGTCGAACAGAAAGTCCGGCTCGGGCATGTCGTTCGGCGCCTCGCCGTCGCTGTCGATCAGCTGGAACAAATAGGAGGCGAGGCTGAAGGCGGAGATGTAGGCAGATGCCGACAGCAGCTTCTTGAAGGTGGCAGCTTCGTCGCCTTCGAGCGGCGCGCGGGCGTTTTTCGCCTGCAGAGTTTCGAGGTCCGAGCCCTCGGCGAAGACGTCCGATATGGCCAGCGCAATGGCCAGCCCACGCCGGGCGCGAAACAACAGCGTGTGCTGCGGTATGGTCAGCAATTGGTCGTCGGGATGGACGGCGGCGACGGTTTTGGCGAGTTCGACCTCGCGCGTGCGGCGCACCGAGCCGACCGAGACGGTCGAAACGAAGCGGCGGTTGGTGCCGGCAAGCGCGGTGCCGGACTCGCGCGATGGGTCTTCCAGAACGACGATGCGGGTGATGAAACTTTGCGCAGTGGCGCGGTGCTTTTCAATTGCCGCTTCCGGGATGGTGGTCAGGCCGGTGTCCATGGAGGATGCTCCGCGATTTGACGGTCAGACGTCGCTGATGACCTGCCCTTTGGACAGGATGTGGACCTTGTAGCCCGAAAAGATCTTCTGTGCCTCGCCGGCGGCATAGAGCGCCTGATAGGCCTCGTGCGGGATCAGCGCATGGTTCTCATAGCTCGACACGCCCTGGCGAGCGGCCTCGAGATCGTCGGTATTGATGAAGAATTCCTGCGTCGTCTTTTCGCTCGAGAACAGTCCCTTGCGGCCTGGCTTCTCGGCCTTGGAAAAGACCTCCTGGATAGTCCAGGTCAGCAGCCAGGCGTTTTCCGGCTTACGGACCTTGGCCAGCACTTCGCTCACCGTCGAATTGTTGTCGGTAATCCCTGCAGAATAGAACGGGCCGAGCACGACACGACGCAGCTGCTTGGGATGCAGCGGTTCGAAATCCTTGTCGAGGTTGACCGCGATGGTCGCCGGCGACAGCGCGTAGGCGGAATTCTTCTCGGTGAAATCGTCGAAACGGTGGGCGAGTTCGGGATTGAGCAGGCCGTCGACCGGCAGCGGAATGTCGACTCTCTCATTGAGCTTGCCGCTGGAGTCGACCAGTTGCCGGATCATGTCGTCGGAGGAATCCTCGACCGTCACCATGTAGACCAGCGGCAGGTTGGCGCTGCCGTCGAAACAGGCCCAATGGACCAGATAATAGGGCCGCAACGTCTTCGGATTGACCGAAACCTTGGCCGTCTGGGCCAGCGTGAACGGGCCAAAGGTGGTCTCGCTCTTGACGTCTTCGAGATAAAGCCGCTCGGCCATCGATTTCTGCAGCGCTTCGGGGAATTCCTTGTGGCGCAGGATGAAGTCCGCCATTTCCTCGCGCAGCTCGTCGGCTACCGGGAGGTTGGCGAGGCGCGCGTCGGCCTGGAGGCGGTCGTTTTCCAGCTCGAGCAGGTTCTGGAAGACCGGAAAACCGCTTTCGGCGCGCGAGATGCGGAACGTCTCGGTGAAGCCCAGCCGGTTGCGCCAGCATGAGAACGACTTGTCGAGCCGCGCAATATATTCGGCGACGATCTTGGCGACGATGCCATGCCGGTAGAGCGGCGAGCGATCGTCGCGCATGAACACTTCGAGGCCGCCAAGTGCCGCCGCGATCGCCGAGAAATAGCGAGCCGCCGCTTCGTTTTCGGGGGTCATGCTGCCAGCCCTTGGGAGCAGTGCACGTGCAGCAATTACGACTGCACGTAATTTGCCGAATTGTGCTTCTTCATCACATCGTCGAAACGGCGGGCGAAGGCACCGTCGGCGAGCTTCTTGCGGCGCTGGATGTCGGCGGTGGCGACCATGTTCTTCTCATGCATTTCAAGCAGATCGCCAATGTGCTTCTGCGAGGCGGCACCAATACCGGCCATGGTCTCTTCGGCGGTGTTGTCGACCTGGCTGCCAAGCGTGTTGATCTTGTGGGCGACATCCTGCTGGGCGGCGGTCTTCAGCGAATCTTCCAGCGCCTTATACAGAACGATGCGCTGCTCGGTATCGATGGTCAGCTTGTTGATCAGCGTCGATTGCGCCGCGATCTGGTTGTTGAGCGAATCGACGAAGGTCTGGAACATCGAGGTGTAGCGCTCCAGCGTCTGGCTTTCGGCCAGCAATTCCTGCTCCTTGGCCTGCTTCTCGTTGTATTCCGTAGCCAGTTTCGAACGCTCGCCTTCAAGCTGCGTGCGCTCCTTCTGGCTGGTCGAGGCGGCGATCTTGTTTTCGATGTCGAGCAGCATCGGGTTGAGTTCTTCGATGCGCTTCTGCACGGTTTCGAGATTGGACATGGTGGTCTTGCGACGCTCGATCACCTGCGACAGGCTTGCTTCGGAGGTTTTGTAGCGCGTGTCGAGAACCTGCTTCTGCGCCTTGAGGATGCCGACGATGGTGTCGGACTTCGCCAGCAGCTCCTGCAAATTGCCGGCCAGCGACATGTTGCGGACGCGGTCGGTGCGCATGCGCTGCTTGCGCTGGCTGGAGAAGACGCCGACGAAACTTTCCCAGCCGGTGTAGTTCTTCATGCTCTCGAATTCAGCGCCGAAGACGTTGGTGGCGTCCTCGAGGCCGATGATCAGGTCGGCGATGTTGCCTTCCATCACCTTCTGCTGCTTCAGCACGTCCTCGATGCGGGCATTCTCGATGTCGAAATTGGCGTCGCCGATCTTCTTGTCGGCGGTGGCGAGCGTGTCGAGCACGGTTCCGGACTGCTCGATCTTGGTGCGCATGTCCTGCACGACCTGCTTGGTCTTGGCAATCTCGGCATCGAAATTCTGCAATGTCGCCATTGGGGCCTCCCGCTTCGGCATCGGTTTCGTTTCGCAAACCGCCGCGAATATATGTGCCGGGTTTGGCGAATGAAAGACGGAAGACATGGGATTACAGGAAAACAAAGAATTTCAGGAGGTGACTTCAGGATAATCAAGTCATGATTACGCTGTAATCGCCGGCCAGCCAGGCACCGCTTCGACCTCGGCTGGACTTTTGCTCGGGAGCGACGCTCAGGGCTTGGGATCGGCTTTGAGGTAGGCGATGACGTTGGCGATGTCATCGTCGCTGGTCAGGCCGGGGAAGGCCATTTTGTTGCCGGGGACCTTCTGCCCGGGCGCGCGCAGGTATTCGGCAAGATTTGCTTCGTCCCAGACCACGCCGGCGGCGCCCGCGTCCTTCATCGCCTGCGAGTAACGGCTGAGGTAACTGTCCGCGGTGCCGGCGGTGCGGCCGACGACACCAAGCAGATGCGGGCCGACCTTGTCGCGGTCGCTCGTTGCCTCGTGACAGGCCATGCATCTGTTGAAGACCTTCTTGCCGAGAGCGGCATCGCCGTCGGCATGCGCGGCAAGAGCGCCGGCGATGAGGAAAGCAGCAGTAGAAGAAATGGCTCGAAGCATGGGAACTCCCGACGGCTCTGGCCGCGGATCAAAATAGGCGGCACGCTTAACAAACGCCGCATGATGGCGGAAACGATTGCTGTTTCAAGCTGTTCGGCGTGCGCCAAGTCAAGGCCGGATGAAACAAATAGCGCTGGTCAGGCTTTGGTGAAGCCGATGAAATCGTCGGGCGCGGCGCGGCCCATTTCTTCTTCCCAATGGCGGCGGCAGAGCGAGACATAGACATCCTTGCCGATCGCCACCTGTTCGCCCTGTTTCGCAACCTTGCCGTCGGCGCCGAGGCGCACCACCATCGTCGCCTTGCGGCCGCAACGGCAGATGGTGCGCACCTCGCGCAGGTCGTCGGCGATCGCCAGCAGGGCGCGCGAGCCGGAAAACAGCTTGCCTTGGAAATCAGTGCGCAGGCCGTAGCACATGACCGGGATGTTCAGCCGGTCGGCGATGCGGGCGAGTTGCCAGACCTGCTCCTCTTCGAGGAATTGCGCCTCGTCGACGAAGACGCAATGCACCGTGGCGTGGTCATGATGCTCGGCGACCCGGGCAAACAGATCGTCGCCGTCCCGGAACATCTCGGCTTCCGTCTCCAGGCCGATGCGCGACGAGATCAGCCCGGTATCGCCCTTGCGGTAGTGGCCGGCGATGAACAGCATCGTCGTCATGCCGCGCTCGCGGTAATTGTACGAGGCCTGCAACAGCATCGTCGTCTTGCCGGCATTCATCGTCGCATAGTGGAAGTACAGCTTGGCCATGCCGTCCTTTTAAGCCGAGTTACAACAAGGCGGGGAGGGGGAGCGCCTACATTCCACCGGGAAAAGGCGACTTCCATCGGGAAAGCGTCGGGAGTGTCGCTGATCGGCCAGCCTGCGCCGTTGTTCGTGATTGCCTTAGTGCTTGAAACCGCAGCAGAATGATGTTTGGCTGACGGAACAAGGCGGAGATAAAACCGCCGCTTCGCTTCACCGAGAACTGAAATGGGAGAATTTTCATGTCGCGTATGAGTTCATTCGTCGCCGGCCTCGGCCTGGCGGCTTTTCTATCCACGACTGGGGCCTTTGCCGGCGATCCGGAAAGCTGCAAGACGGTGCGGCTGTCCGATGTCGGCTGGACCGACATCCAGGCGACGACCGGCATAGCCTCGGTTCTGCTCACCGCACTCGGTTACGAGCCGCAGGTCATCCAGCTGTCGGTGCCGGTGACCTATGCGTCGCTGAAGAACAAGGACCTCGATGTGTTCCTTGGAAACTGGATGCCGTCGATGACCAACGACATCAAGGACTATGCCGCCGAAGGCTCGGTCGAGACCGTCAGCGAAAATCTCAGCGGCGCCGGCTACGGCATTGTCGTCCCGACCTATGTCGCCGATGCCGGTGTCAAGACGCTGACGGATCTCGGCAAGTTCAAGGACAAGTTCGACGGCAAGATCTACGGTATCGAGGCCGGCAATGACGGCAACCGCATCATCCTCGACATGATCAAGGATCCGAAGACCAATCTCGAAGGCTTCGAACTTGTCGAATCTTCCGAGGCCGGCATGCTCACCCAGGCCGAGCAGTCGATGAAGAACAATGAATGGATTGCCTTCCTCGGCTGGACGCCGCATCCGGTGATGGGCGCCATGAAGATCACCTATCTCGAGGGGATGGGCGACAGCGGCTTTGGCGCCGCCACCGTGCATACCAATGTGCGCAAGGGCTACATGAGCGAATGCCCGAATGCCGGCAAGTTCATCGCCAATCTGAAGTTCAACCTGGACATGGAAGGCGAGATGATGGACGCGATCCTGAAAGGCGGCGACGCCAATACGGTCGCGACCGACTGGCTGAAGAAGCACCCGGACGCAGTCGCTCCCTGGATCGCTGGCGTCACCACCTTCGACGGCGGCGATGCGGCGGCTGCGGTGAAAACGGCGCTCGGAAGCTGACCCGACCATCTGGCATGACGAGACAAGGGGCAGCCACGGTAGAAATGGCTGCCTTTTTCATATCCTGTGACAAGATGACCGTCCGGCAAGGACCGCGCCGGCAGAAGAAGGGCTAGATGGATCCGATCTCCAAATTCCTGGTCAGTTACAAGATTCCCATTGGGGCATGGGGGAAGGCGTTTTTCGGCTTTCTCACCGAAAATTTCGACACCGTCTTCAGGGCTTTTTCCAACAGCCTCAACTTCCTGCTCGACGGCATCGTCGACGGGCTGCTGTTGCTGCCGCCGGTTCTGCTGATCGCCCTGATCGCCCTGCTTGCCTATTTCCTGCAGCGCTCGAAAGGCCTGGCTTTGGCGGTGTTCATCGGATTGCTGTTTATCCTCAACCAAAACCTGTGGAAACAGACTGTAGAGACGCTGGTGCTGGTGGTTGCCGCCGCCGCCGTCTCGATGGCCATCGGCGTTCCGCTCGGCATCTGGGCCGCGCACAAGCCGAAGGTGTATCGGGTCATGCTGCCGGTGCTCGACCTGATGCAGACGCTGCCGACCTTCGTCTACCTGATCCCGGTGCTGACCCTGTTCGGCCTCGGCAACGCGCCCGGCCTGATCGTCACCATCATCTTCGTCATCCCGACCTCGGTCCGGCTCACCCATCTTGGTGTCACCTCGGTGCCGAAATCGATTGTCGAGGCGGGCGAAGCTTTCGGCGCCACCAAGCGCCAGCTGCTGTGGAAGGTCGAGCTGCCTTCGGCACTGCCGACCATCATGGCCGGGCTGACGCAATCGATCATGCTGTCGCTGTCGATGGTGGTGTTCGCCGCCCTGATCGGCGCCGGCGGGCTCGGTACAGAAATCAACCGGGCGCTCGGTTCGCGCAGGATCGATCTCGGGCTTGAGGCCGGCCTCGCAATCGTCGTCCTCGCCATCGTGCTCGACCGGATGACGCGCATTGGCGTTGGAGGCAAGAAATGACCGTCGCCGTCGATTTCAGGAATGTCGACATCGTCTTCGGCGCCGACCAGGCCGGTTCGCTGGCGCTGATCGACAGCGGCGCCACCCGCGCCGAGATCCTCGAAAAGACCGGCAACGTGCTGGGCTGCGCCGGCGCCAGCCTCACCGTGAACGAGGGCGAGATCTCGGTGCTGATGGGGCTTTCCGGCTCCGGCAAGTCGACGCTGCTCAGAGCCGTCAACCGACTGAACGTCGTCTCGCGCGGCCAGGTGCTGGTCAAGGACGGCGACGGCACCGTCGACGTCGTCACCTGTGACGAGGCGACGCTTCGGCGGCTGCGGCAGAAGCAGGTGGCGATGGTGTTCCAGCAGTTCGGCTTGCTGCCGTGGCGCACGGTCGAGGAGAATGTCGGCCTCGGCCTCGAGCTCGCCGGGGTACCCGAAGCCGAGCGCAAGGAGCGGGTGAGCAAACAGCTGAAGCTGGTTCATCTCGACCAGTGGTCGAAGAAATACGCGCATGAGCTTTCCGGCGGCATGCAGCAGCGCGTCGGCCTGGCGCGCGCCTTTGCCACCGAGGCGCCGATCCTGTTGATGGACGAGCCGTTCTCGGCGCTCGATCCGCTGATCCGGACCAAGCTGCAGGACGAGTTGCTGCAGCTCCAGGCCGAGCTGAAGAAGACCATCATCTTCGTCAGCCACGACCTCGAGGAGGCGCTGAAGATCGGCACCCATATCACCATCATGGAAGGTGGGCGCATCGTGCAGACCGGTGCGCCGGAAGACATCGTGCTGCGGCCCGCCAACGACTATGTCCGCGACTTCATCGCCAATGTGAACCCGCTCTCGGTGCTGACCGCCTGGAACGTCATGCGCGACCGCCGCGACCTCGAGCACGGCGAGGATGGCTGGGTGTGGCTCGACCGGCGCAAGACGACGCGCTTCAAGATCGACGAGCATGGGCTGGTGGCGGCGGCCGAGCGCGACGGCAAGCCGGCGGTATGGGTGTCCTGCGCCGATGTCGAAGCGCAGCCGGAAGAGACGGCGCAGGTGTTCTGGGCCAATCCCGGCACCTCACTGAAGACCGTAATGCTGGCCATGCATCGCTCGCAGACCGCACCGGTGGCGCTGTTCGACGACCAATCGCGCTTCGTCGGCGCCATCGGCGTCAGGGATGTGCTGAGCGCGGTGCTGCGGCGGTAGAAGATTGGCATGTCCGCCACCATAACCATCAACTGTGAGGACGCTACCGGGCCGCTGAGGCAGCTCTACGATTGCATCAAGATTGTCGCCGCCGGCGCGGCGTCAGGCAAGGCGCCTTGAAGCGGATTTACGATCGGTTGTCCACGCCGCGAGCCGCGCAAGCTGCGCTCGGCCTGGTGATCGTGATTGCGATCCGGTCGATCCTAGAGTTTTTCAGAATCGGCGGCGCGATCGGTGCGCCGCTAAGCATGGAGCAAGTTTTCTACGTTGAAGGGGCGCTCGCAGCGTCGACTGCCGCGCTCATCGTGCTTGTCTTGCATGCGTTCGGGCGTCATGGTTGGGCAACACTCCTCACCGCCGCAGCCATCGTTGCGCTGCTGGCATGGAAGATCGTTGTCATCCACTGAAGATGGACGGTACGGAGCAAATCGCGTGCATCGCGAGGGCTTTCACGGGTGCGATTCGCGGCTACCGCGAGGCATCGAGTCGCGGCGCTGTCCCTCTCGTCGGACGAAGGCGGGGGTAGGCCGTATTCTCGCTTGGCTGGAAGGCAGCCAAGCCTTACATTCGGATCGTATCGCGGCCGCGTGGTTAGGCGCGTGCCGATGGGGAGTTCAAACGGGGTACGTGGCAGAAATGATCTTCCGTCAGCTCTTCGATTCCGTTTCAGGCACCTACTCCTATCTGCTCGCCAGCCGCCCGGGCGGGGAAGCCCTGATCATCGACCCGGTGCTGGAGAAGGTCGATCGCTATCTTCAGCTTGTGCAGGAACTCGACCTCAAGCTGGTCAAGGCGGTGGACACGCATCTGCACGCCGATCACATCACCGGCCTCGGGGCGCTGCGCGACAAGACCCATTGCGTCACCGTGATGGGCGAGCAGACCAAGGCCGACGTCGTCTCGATGCGGCTTTCCGACGGCGACAAGCTCACGATCGAGGGGTTGGCGCTCGATGTCATCTACACACCCGGCCACACCGACGATTCCTACAGTTTCATTTTGCCCGACCGGGTGTTCACCGGCGATACGCTGTTGATCCGCGGCACCGGCCGCACCGATTTTCAAAACGGCGATCCGCGCCAGCAATACGAGTCGATTTTCGGTCGCCTGCTCAAGCTTCCCGACGAAACGCTGATCTATCCCGCGCATGACTACAAAGGCGAGACCGTCTCGACGATCGGCGAGGAAAAAGCCTTCAATCCGCGCCTGCAAGTGAAGTCGATGGAAGACTACGTCGAGATCATGAACAACTTGAAGCTTGCGAACCCGAAGATGATGGACGTCGCCGTGCCGGCCAACATGAGGATAGGGCTTCACCAGGAAGAGATCGCGCGGCGCGGCTGGGCAGTGACGGCCGAGCAGGCGCTCGCGCTGGTGGGACAGCCCGATGTCGCGCTGATCGATCTACGCGAACGCTCGGAGCGGGAACGGCACGGCATCATTCCGGGGGCGCTGCATGTGCCTTACACGACGCTGCAGGAGAACATTGCCGCGGGCGGAATGCTGCATGAGCTCGCCAGGTCGACTAGCAAGCGGCTGCTGTTTTACTGCGCCTTCGGCGAGCGCTCCGCAATGGCGGTGCAGGCGGCACAGGATGCTGGAGTTGCCGGCGCCTGCCATATCCACGGCGGCATCGACGCCTGGCGAAAGGCGAGTGGCCCGCTCACGCGTTAGCCGGATCGGGCTTACGCCGCCAGCGGCAATTTCAGCTCCGTCAGCAGGCCGCCGTCGGGGTGATTGGACAGGCTGACTTCGCCGCCGGCGCTGCGGGCGATGTTGCGGGCAATGGTCAGACCGAGGCCGAGGCCGCCGGTCTGGCGGTTGCGCGACTGCTCCAGGCGCACGAACGAGCCGAACACGGCGTCGAGCTCGGCCTGCGGAATGCCCGGCCCCTCGTCGCGGATCGCCAGCGTGATGGTCCTGTCCGATTTGCGCAGGCTGAGATGCGCTTTCTTGCCGTAGGTGACGGCATTCTGGACGAGATTGGTGACGCAACGCCGCAGCGCGACCGGCTGCGCCATGCAGATCAGGCCGCGCGAGCGCGCATCGTCATTGTCGAACGAGACCTCCTCGTAGCCGTCGGCGACCGATTCGACGAGCGACCAGAAATCGATCCTTTCGCTCTTTTCCTCCGTCACTTCGAAAGTGGCGAAGTCGATGACCGAGCTGGCAATGCCTTCGATATCGGCGAGGTCGTGCGCCAATGCGGCGCGCACGGTCGAATTCCTCAGCAGTTCGAGGCGCAGCCGCATCCTGGTCAGCGGCGTACGCAGGTCGTGTGCGAGCGCGGCAGCGAGATGCTCGCGGTCCTCGACATAGGCCCGCAGTCTCGCCTGCATGGCATTGACCGCCTTTGCCGCGGTGCGCACCTCACGGCTGCCGCTCTCGGCGATCGGCGAGCTCTTCAGATCCTCGCCGATCCGCTTCACCGCGGTCTCCATCGTCCGGTAGGGCGCCGTCAGCCGACGCAGCGACCAGATCGAGGAAGCCACCACCAGCCCGGCGATAAAGGCATAGAGCGGCAAGCTATCGAAGCTCAGTACCGGTCCGGCCGGTGTGTTCGGCTCGGTGAAGTTCAGCCATTGGCCGTCGGCGAAGCGGAGCGAGGCCGTGAGCTTGTCGCTCTGGGCGAAATCGGCCGCCAGCACCAGCAGGTCGCGCTCGACCTGACCGATATCGGGACCCGCGACAACCCCATGGGGGACGTCGGCTTCGTGCGTCGCCGGATCGCGGCGGACCCGCGCGTCGGTGACGCCGAACTTCGATAGCCGGCCGACCAATATGTCCTCCAATTCGGCCAGCTCGTCGTCGCCGGCTATCGAGGAAGTAACAGCGGGCGTGTTGGAAACGGTGAGCGCGTAAGTGGCGTTGAACAGGCCGGAGGCCGTCGCCTTGCGCTGGTCCGGCGTGGCATCATGCATCAGCTGCACCAGGGAGAAGGCGCGGTCGTTCAGCCGGTAGAGATCGACGACGTCATTGGCGGCGGCACGGTCGCGCGAAACGATGTAAAGGGTCGCGATCTGGCTGATCAGCAGGCCGGCGATGACGATGAGCAGCACCCAGACCGGCAGCGTTTGCGGCAGGATGCGTCTCATTCGGAGGTCGTCTCGGGCAGAAACTGATAACCGCCGCTGCGCACGGTCAGGATCAGCTTCGGCGTTTTCGGGTCGTCCTCCATCTTGCGCCGCAGCCGGCTGACCAGAATGTCGACGCTGCGGTCGAAACTGTAGCCGCTGTCGCCGCCGGAAAGCTCGATGAGCTGCTCGCGGCTCAGTACGCGTTGCGCGCTCTTGACGAAGGTCTGCAGGAGATTGAATTCGGCCATCGTCAGCTCGATCCTGACGTCGCCGGGCGCCATCAGCCGGCGGCGCGAACAGTCCATCGTCCAGCCGGCGAAATGGTAGATCTGCCGCGAGGCGGCACGTCGTGGTTCGGTGGCGCCATTGCGCCTCAAGACGGCACGGATGCGTGCAAGCAGCTCGCGCGGATCGAAGGGTTTCGGCACGTAGTCGTCGGCGCCCATCTCCAGGCCAACCACGCGGTCGGTAGTTTCGGTAACCGCCGTCAGCATGATGATCGGTGTCGAATAATTGGCGCGCAACTCGCGGCAGAGCTCCAGCCCGCTCTTGCCGGGCAGCATGACGTCCAGGACGATCAGGTCGACGTGGGCGCGCCGCAGGACGGTCTCCATCTCGGTGCCGTCGGCTGCGACCGATGTATGCAGCCCTCGCTTCTGGAAGAATTCCTGAAGCAGGTCGCGAATGCCCTTGTCGTCGTCGACGATCAGTATGTGGGGGTCGGATTTCACAGGAAACCTGTCATTTGTGGGTCGCCCAAGCGGTGCTTGGCCGTCAGCCAGACGATAGAATTCAGGCCACAAGTTGGCTAGTGGAGATCGGCGGCCCGATCCGGGCTACCCAGAAACAATCCAGAAACAAAATTCTACAATTCGGAAAAACTGCCGAAAAAAATCAAGGGCATAAGTGGTGCCGTGGCGGTCAGGTCATCGGCTGCGACACGCGTTACGGGATTACGGACAGACTAATGCAAAGGTTCTCGATCAGTCTGATGGGTGCGTTGCTTTCCATTTCGCTCGTCACGACCGCGGTCGAACAAGCCGATGCAAAGCTGGCCGATGCAAAGCTGGCCGATGCGAAGGTGGCAAATGCAAAGGCGGTCGACGCAAAGGTGGCGACCACCCGCAGCGAGCGTTGCATTGATCTGAACCGCCAGTTTGACGAAGCCCTCGAAACCCATGCCGCGGCAACGCAGGTCACCGCGGCAAAGGCACTTCAAAGAAAGGGAAACCGGTTCTGCGCCAACAAGAAACAGGCACAGGGAATCCGGATGCTCGCGAACGCTTTGAAGCTGCTTGGAGTGACACCGATCGATCCCGTTCAGTGACACTCAACCCGATCTGCACAAAAAGGAAGTGAAGCCATGAAAAAGTCCCTCCTCTCCGCCCTCGGTCTCGCCATCGCGCTGGCCGTCTCAATGCCGGTTCTCGGCGCCAGCAGCGCCAATGCCGCGACCACCACCCCGGCTGCGACGACGGCAACGACGACCGCTGCGCCGGCCAAGGCCGTGAAGAAGGTCGCTGCCAAGAAGACCGTCAAGAAGCACAAGAAGCACGCGGTGAAGGCAGCTCCGAAGGCCTGATCAAGCGACATCTTTCTACCTATGAGAGGACCGCTCCAGTTGCGATTTGCCTGGAGCGGTCGTCTTTTTTGTTGGGTGCAGACAATAGGGCCAGTCCCGGCGCACACCGCTAGTTGAACGCCAGCCGGCAGTTGCAACATAGGCACGGACTTTTGAACTGCGCCCGCCGGGAAGCCGCTCGCGCGCGGTTGAATGGACGACCGCTTTTGCTCATGTCAAAATGACCGCAAAGCTGTCGTACGCAATTGCCGGTCCAATGCCTGAAATCACGACAAGACCCCGTACCAGCACGAAGCCGAAGGTCGAACGGCCGAAGCTCTACAAGGTCATCCTGGTCAATGACGATTTCACGCCGCGCGAGTTCGTCGTGACGGTGCTGAAGGCCGAGTTCAAGCTCAGCGAAGACCAGGCGCACAGGATAATGATTACTGCGCACCGGCGCGGCGTCTGCGTTGTCGCCGTCTTCACCAGGGACGTCGCCGAGACCAAGGCGGCGCGGGCAACCGATGCCGGCAAGGCCAAGGGCTACCCGCTGATGTTCACGACGGAGCCGGAGGAGTAGGGCAGCCTTACCTTCTCCCACAAGACAAGGGGAGAAGGGAGAAAGCAAACCGCTACCGCCCTTCGCGGTACCACATCGAGCCCATCGCCAGAAGCAGCAGGCCGAGGCCGAGGAAGCCGCCGAACAGCGGCACGCGCGAGACCGCCTTGAGCACGCTATCGTCGGTGGTGCGCAGGCCGATCCAGTCGTTGCCGGAGGTAGCGCCCGAGGAACGGACCGGAACGATCGAGGGCAGCGTGACCGTGCTGGTGAGATTGCCAATGGCCGAGGCCGGCGCTAGCCGGCGAACGCTACCGCCGGTGGCCTCAGCCGGTGGTTTCAGCCGGTTCTCGGTGGAGACGACGTCGGTGAATTCCGGCGCGTTGACCGGTCCGACATGGGCCAATGCCGTCAGGTCGCCGTTGCCGACCTGATAGAGACCGATTTCGCTGGTCTCGACGCTGCCGAGGAAGACACCTGGCTCGGATTTCTCGAGCCTGACGATCAGTGCCTTGCCGGATGGTGTGATGACTTGCGCCGGGCCGGGGTCGTCGCTCATCGTCTGGCGGCGGATTTCAAGCACCATGCCGCGGCCGTCGGCGGTCAGCCGCTCTTCCTCGAGTTCGGGCTCCTTCATCAGCCAGTGGGCGATGCGCCGGTAGAGCTGGACGTGCGGGCCGCCGCCCTCGAAGCCGCGCGCCCACAGCCAGCCCTGGTCGGACAAAAGCATGCCGACGCGGCCTTCGCCCTTGCGGTCGAGCAGCAGCAGCGGCCGGTTGTCCGCGCCCTTCATCACCACCTCGCCCTCGGGGTTCTCAACGCCGATGGTGCGGAACCAGCGGCTCCAGTGCGGCGGCTCGGTCGCGGAGCCGTCGAGCCCGCGCGTTACCGGATGACGCTGGCCGGTATCGGTAAGACGCGGATAGAAGGCCTTGTCGATGACCTCGCCGGTCGGCATTGCGGGCAGCGCCGACATCAGCGGCGTGCGGGCGATCGAGCTTTCGCCGGCATATTCGGGGCCCGCCGCGATCAGCAGCGCGCCGCCCTTTTCGACATATTCGGAGATGTAGTCGTAATAGAGGATCGGCAGCACGTCGCGGTGCTGATAACGATCGAAGATAATCAGGTCGAAATCCTTGATCTTCTCGACGAACAGCTCGCGCGTTGGGAAGGCGATCAGCGACAATTCGTTGATCGGCGTGCCGTCCTGCTTTTCCGGCGGGCGAAGGATGGTGAAGTGCACGAGGTCGACCGAAGCGTCGGATTTCAGCAAATTGCGCCAGGTGCGCTCGCCGGCATGCGGTTCGCCGGAAACAAGCAGCACGCGCAGATTTTCGCGAATGCCGTCGATCAGGGCGATGGCGCGGTTGTTGGTGTCGGTGAGTTCGCCCGGGTCGTGGTTGATGGCGAGTTCGACGATGTTGCGCCCGGCGCTGGGAATGGTCACTTGCAGCGGCATCGCCTGGCCGATGTTGGCGTGCTCGACCGATACCTGCTCGCCGTTGACCGATACGCGAACATCGACCGGGCCGGTTTCGTTGTTGGTGGCGATGACGCGATAGGTCATGTCGAGCGGCTTGCCCACGAGGCCGAAGCGCGGCGCATTCTCGAAGCGGATGCGGCGGTCCTTTTCGTGGTCGTTGCCGGTAATCAGCGCGTGCAGCGGGGCATTGAAGTCGGGTGCTCCGGGCGGCGCGTCATGCACCTCGCCATCGGTGATCATGATGGCGCCGCCGATGCGCGACGGCGGCACGTCGCGGAAAGCATTTTCGAGCGAGGAAAACAACCGCGTCTCGGTGCGCTCGTCGGCGGCTTCGGACTTGCCGGCTTCGATGACACGGACGTCGAACTGCTTGAAGCGGCCGAGACGCTGCTGAAGCCCGGCCAACGCCGCGTCGGTCTGCTTGGTGCGGTCGCCGATATCCTGGCTCTGGCTGCGGTCGACGACGACGGCGACGATGCTTTTCAGCGGCTCGCGTTCTTCGTCGAGGAACACCGGATTGAGCAGCGCCGCGGCCAGGGCAATCAGGGCTGCCAGGCGGAAGACCGCGCCGCGCTGGCGAAACCAAAGGCCGACCAGCGCCAGCAGCAGCAGCGGTACCAGAACCACCGCGAGCAGCGGCCAGGTGATGAGCGGTTCGAAGGCGAGCGACCAGTTCATGGTCTACTGCCCCAGCCGTTCGAGCAGCACCGGGACGTGCACCTGGTCGGATTTGTAGTTGCCGGTCAGCATGTACATCATGATGTTGACGCCGGCACGCAGCGCATAGATGCGCTGCATCGGATCCGACGGCACGGTCGGCAATAGCGGGTCGCCATTCTCGTCGACGGCCCAGGCGCCAGCGAAATCATTGGCGGTGATCATGATCGGCGAAACGCCGTCGCCGGTGCGCACCGGGCGATTCTCGGTGTTGCTGGCTTCGAGCGATGCCTCGACCCAAAGCGGGCTGCCGGCAAAACGGCCGGGAAACTCCGGAAGGATGTAGAAGGATTTGGTCAGCACGTGGTCCGACGGCACCGGCTCCAGCGGTGGCACGTTGAGGTTGCCGAGGATGTCGCGCAGCCGCTCCGTCGCCGGGCTGGTCGAATCCGCACCAATGCCATTGGCGAATTGGTCGCGGGTGTCGAACAAGACCGTTCCGCCCTGCTGCATGTAGGCGTCGATGCGAGCGATAGCGGCCTCGCTGGGCATCGGGGCGGAGGGGTCGATCGGCCAGTAGATCAGCGGATAGAAGGACAGTTCGTCCTTCGAGATGTCGACGCCGGCCGGTGCTCCGGGTTCGAGCGCGGTTTTTTCGATGAGGAAGCGGGTCAGGCCTTCGAGCCCGGCGCGGCTGATCGAATCGACACCCGGCTCGCCGGTCAGCACGTAGGCGATGCGGGTCTTTGAAATGTCCCCGATCGCCTCCGTATCTCCCGGTTTGGCGTCGTCAGCACGCGCGACGTCCGCGTGGCCAATCATCAAGGCGCCGAGCGCAATCAGCAGGACGGCTGCCGTCGCCGCAGCGCCGGCACGGCGCGGCCGGCGCGACAACAGGCCGCCCATCCAGAATACGGCAAGCGTATCGAGCACCATCAGCACCAGGGCGGCCGTGACCATCGGACCTTTGAGGTTGCGCTGCTCGTCGAAGGCATACTGGATGGTGGTGACCGGCACGGTGATCTCAGGCCGGGCCAGCGGCGTGAATGCGCTGTCGCCACCGAGCAGATTGTGAGCGAACACTCCCGTCTCGGAGCCATAGAGGCCAGGCGGGTTTTCCAGCGTCACCGGCAGCGGGCCGGCGCCGGGCACCAGCGGCCGCGCATCCGGCGTCGGCGGTACCAGCGTGCCGTCGGCGGCGATCATGCGATAGGGTGCCAGCGAAGTGGCGGCGGCCTCGGCATTGGCGACCGCCGCGCCCTGGTTGCGCGATAATTGCACGATGCGCCGCAGCATCTCGACGAAGCTGCCGGAGATTGGCAGGTTGGACCATGTCGCCTCGGGGGTGACGTGGAACAGCACGAGCGTACCCTTGTCCTTCTTCATCCCGGTCACCAGCGGCGTACCGTCGGCAAGCGTCGCCCAGGTGCGCTCGACCATGTCGGGCGTCGGTTCGGCTAGCACCTGCCTGGTGACGGTGACTTCCGTGGGCGGCGCGAGGTCGGCGAAGGGGCCGGTTTTCGGGAATTCCGTGACCGGCTGCGGCGCCGTCCATGACAGCGCGCCGCCAAGCGAGCGCTCGCCGGTGCGCAGCCGGACCGGCAGCAGATCGTCGTCATTGCCGGCAGCGGCCAGCCGCGAACCGGCAAAACGCACCAGCGTGCCGCCCTTGTCGACCCAGTCGACCAGCCTTTGCCGCGCCTGTTCCGGAATGGTGCCGACATCGGCCATGACGATCATCGCCGGCTTCTGATCGAGCAGTTGCGGGATGGCATCGGCGAGATCGACGCTGGACGGCTCGACCAGATCGGCGAACGGCTGAAGGGCGCGGCGGATGTAGTAGAGCGGCGACAGCAGCGGTTGCGCCTGATCGGCCTCGGACTGCGAAAGCAGCCCGACGCGGCGACGTTTTGAGCTCTCATCGAGCACGCGGACGGCACCGGCCTGGCGCTCGCCATCGAGCGCGATGTAGGCGAAGTCGTTACGCAGTTCGAACGGCACCGCTATCTTGCCGGTGGCGGCGGTTCCGCCCGGGGCAAAGGTCACCGTCGCGTCGGCGATGCGGCGGCCCTTGTCGTCGAAGGCGCCGGCCGTCACCTGTGCGGGTGCCGGATCGCCCGGTGCGCGGATCGCGGTTAGGGCGAAGCCGTCAACCTGGTTGTCGGCGCCGGTCAGGCCGGTCAGCGACAGCCGGTCGGAGACGGCCCAGACGACACGTGCCGCGTTCTTCGACAACAACGTGTTGAACGCGGCTTCGTCGCCTTGCGCCGCCAGGCCATCGGCGAGCACCGCGACGCTGGCGCCAGGCAGCGACTCCAAGGCTGAAGCGACGCGGGCGTAGACGGCGGGGCGGTCGGTCGGGATCGGCCGCGGCTTTGCCGCACGCAGCCGGTCGAGCGCGGCAGCGGCATCGAAGGGACCGATCTCGGCATTCGGCTTCTCGGCGGTGAAAGCGATGAGCACCGGCACGCCGTTCGAATTGGCATCGGCGATCAGCCGCTCGGCGGTGGCGACGCGCTTGCCCCATTCGGCAGCACTTGCCCAGTCGTTGTCGATCACCAGCGCCAGGGCAGCGCCCTCGGCCGGCAGCTTTTCGCGCGGGTTGAAGACGGGCTCGGCAAGTGCTGCCACGATAAGCGCGGCCATCAGCAGCCTGAGCAGCGTCAGCCACCAAGGGCTCTGCTGCGGCGTTTCTTCGCGCCTCAGCACGCGGGCGAGAATCCTGAGCGGCGGAAACACCTCGGTTTGCGGCCTGGGCGGCGTCAGCCGCAGAAGCCACCAGATCACCGGCAGCGCCAGCAGGCCCCACAGCACCATCGGCGCCCCGAAGGAGAGCGGCAGCCAACTCATGCGCGGGCCCTCCCGGCAAAGCTGCCCTCAGCGGTCATCGCCATGTGGATGCGCACCAGCGCCTCGGAGGCAAGGCGGTCGGTATGATTGACGGTAAAGCTCCAGCCAAGCCGTTTGCACCAGGCGGCCAGTTCCTGGCGGCGGGCGGCATAAAGCAGGCGGTATTCCTCGCCCAGCATTTCGGCGCGGCCGGCGGTCAGCTTGTCGCCGGTCTCAGGATCGGTGAATTCGGTGCGCCCGGCATAGGGGAAGCTTCCCTCGGCCGGATCGGCGACCTCGATCAGATGCGCGCGCACGCCGTGGCGGGCGAGCACGTCCAGCCAGGCTATGGTGTCCTCGACCGGGTCGAGGAAATCGCTGACGAGGACGATATCGCAGAACCGGCGAATGCCGGACAGGTCGGGCTTTGCCGGCAGGTCGGCTGCGTGCATCAGTTGCGCCGCGATGCGCTCGGCGCCATTGCGGGCGGTGAACGGGTCAGTCAGGCCCGGCCAGGCAATGCGCTCGCCGCTGCGCGACAAAAGCTCGGCCATGGCCAGCGTCAGCACCAGGGCGCGCGATTCCTTGGAAACGCTGGCTCCGGTCGATTTGTAGAGCATGGAAGGCGAGGGATCGGCCCACAGCCACACCGTATGGGCGGCCTCCCACTCGCGGTCGCGGACATAGGTGTGGTCGTCGCGGGCGGAACGGCGCCAGTCAATGCGCGAGGAATCGCCTTCGACATAGGGCCGGAACTGCCAGAAATTCTCGCCGATGCCGCGCTTGCGGCGGCCATGCCAGCCGGCAATCACCGTGTTGACGATGCGGCGCGCCTCGACCAACAGGTCCGGCACCAACGAAGCCCGCAACCGGCCTCTGGCGAGCGCATCGCGCGTCGCTGCCGGTTCCTGCGCTTCACCGATGCGCGCCATCAAATCCCTTTCGCGAGCTTCGCCACGACGTCGCGTACCGTGGTGCCCTCGGCGCGGGCGGCGAAGGTCAGCGCCATGCGGTGCTGCAGCACCGGCTCGGCCAGCGCGCGGACGTCGTCGACCGACGGCGCCAGCCGGCCGTCATAGAGGGCGCGGGCGCGGGCGCACAGCGTCAGCGCCTGACTGGCGCGCGGGCCTGGGCCCCAGGCGACGTGCTTGTCGGTATCGGCGTTGCCCTGGCCGGGACGCGCCGAACGCACCAGCTTGAGGATCGCCTCGACGACGCTTTCAGGCACCGGCATGCGGCGGATGAGCGTCTGGATATCCTTCAGCCGCGCCGGCTGCAGCACGTTTTCGGCCTTGGCATCCTCGATACCTGTGGTTTCCAACAGGATGCGGCGCTCCGCCTCGATCTCGGGGTAGAGGATATCGACCTGCATCAGGAAGCGGTCGAGCTGCGCCTCCGGCAGCGGATAGGTGCCTTCCTGCTCCAGCGGGTTCTGCGTCGCCAGAACGTGGAACGGTGACGGCAAGTCATGGCGCACGCCGGCAATGGTGACGTGGTATTCCTGCATCGACTGCAGCAGCGCCGACTGGGTACGCGGCGAAGCGCGGTTGATCTCGTCGGCCATCAGCAGTTGCGCGAAGATCGGCCCGGAAATGAAGCGGAACGAACGCTTGCCGAATTCATCCTGCTCCATCACCTCTGAGCCGAGAATGTCCGATGGCATCAGGTCGGGCGTGAACTGGATGCGGCGCGAATCGAGGCCGAGCACGATGCCCAACGTTTCGACCAGCTTGGTCTTGGCGAGGCCGGGCACGCCGACCAGCAGTGCATGGCCGCCGGCCAGCAATGCGACGAGCGTGCGCTCGACGACGCTTTCCTGGCCGAAAATGACCCGGCCGACGCCGTCGCGGACCCTCGAAATGTCGGCCAACGCCTTCTCGGCCTGTGCCACCATGTCTTTTTCGCTGATCGGGCTTTCCTTGATCATAACGCTCATGCAGCATCGATCCTTCTGGTTGGAAATACCGCTTGGCACCTTGGGTGCCGCAGAATGCCGCGATTCGGCCTCGCATGGCGCCTGCAATGAACTTAAATCACAGACTTAGGCTGACAAGCGGAACAACAGTGACTATTTCGTGACCATGACGGACGCCGCCGACCATCGTGAAGAGAGCCTGACGGCCGCGACCGAGGCTCGCGGGCTGGAAGCGCTGGTCTCGCGCGCGACGCGCGCCGGCAAGGGGCCGGCGCCGGTGGAACGCTGGAATCCGGCGTTTTGCGGCGATCTCGACATGGAAATCAAGCAGGACGGCACCTGGTTCTATCTGGGAACGCCGATCGGCCGGTTGCCGCTGGTGCAGCTTTTTTCCTCGGTGCTGCGCAAGGATGAGGACGGCAGGACATACCTGGTGACGCCCGTGGAAAAGGTCGGCATCCGCGTAGCCGATGCGCCCTTCATTGCCGTCGAGATGGACGTGTCGGGCGCCGGCGACGGACAAATCATCACCTTTCGCACCAATGTCGGCGACGTGGTCGAGGCTGGGGCGGGGCACCCGCTGCGCTTCGTCGATGAGGACGGGACAGGTGGTCTGAAGCCTTATGTGCTGGTGCGCGGGCGGCTGGAGGCGCTGGTGGCACGGCCGGTGATGTACGAGCTGGTCGAGCACGGCGAAGAGATCGACATCGGCGGCAAGACGATGTTTGCCGTCCGTTCCAAAGGCGAGGTCTATCCAATCATGCCGGCTGAGAAACTGAACGGCTGAGCGCATGATGGACCGCCTATGATGGATCAGGTGACGCCGTTGCCATTTTCCGCTGCCGAGTTTCGCCAGCGCGTCGCGGCGCAGCCGCTGGCATATGCCGGCGACGATTTTGGCGACCACCGCTTCAATCCGGGCCACCCCAGGCTGAAGCTGGCCAAGGCGCTGCGCGATGCAGCCGTTCTGATCCCAGTGGTCGATCATGGCCATGAAGCCACGGTCCTTTTGACCAGGCGGGCGGAAAGGCTGCGCAACCATTCCGGGCAGGTGGCTTTCCCCGGCGGAACCATCGATCCCACCGACGCGAGCCCGGAAGCGGCGGCGTTGCGCGAGACATTCGAGGAGATCGGTCTCGATAGGGATTACATCGAGATCATCGGCCGTCTGCCGGACTACGTTTCCGGCAGCGGCTATCGCATCGCCCCGGTGCTCGGGATTGTGCGGCCCGGTTTCAGCCTGACGCTGAATTCGGACGAAGTCGATGCCGTCTTCGAGGTGCCGCTGGGCTTTCTGATGGACCCCGCAAACCACACCAGAGACAGCCGCATGTGGAACGACCTCGAATGGTTCTTTTACGAGATGCCCTATGGCGGCCAGCGCATCTGGGGCGTCACTGCGGGCATCATCCGAACGCTTTATGAAGGGCTCTATTCGTGAGCGATCCAGTGTCGATCGCGGGCAAGGCCGGCTGGCTCGGCGAAAGCCACCTGCAGCGCCTGCTCGCTGCGCTCACCGACGGCGGCGAGGAGGCGCGTGTCGCCGGCGGTGCGGTGCGCAACGCGCTCATCGGCCAGCCGGTCGCCGACATCGACATCGCCACCACCACGGTGCCCGAGGAAACCATCCGGCGCGCCGAGGCGGCGGGCTTCAAGACGGTGCCGACCGGCATCGAGCATGGCACCGTCACCGCGGTCGCCCACGGCAAGGCCTATGAAATTACCACGCTGCGTGCCGACATCGAAACCGACGGCCGGCGCGCGAAAGTGTCGTTCGGCCGTGACTGGAAAGCCGACGCCGCGCGACGCGATTTCACCATCAACGCACTCTATGCCGAAGCCGATGGAACGGTCGTCGATCTGGTCGGCGGTATCGCCGATATCGAAGCGCGGCGGCTGCGCTTCATCGGCGATCCGGAAGCGCGCATCCGCGAGGATTATCTGCGCATCCTGCGTTTCTTCCGCTTCTTCGCCTGGTATGGCGACGGCAGACCGGATGCCGAAGGGTTGAAGGCTTGCGCCCGGCTGAAGCAGGGGCTCGAGCAACTCTCGGTCGAGCGCGTCTGGTGGGAATTGAAGAAATTGCTGTCGGCGCCAGATCCGTCGCGGGCGCTGCTGTGGATGCGCCAGGCCGGCGTTCTGACCAGCGTTCTGCCGGAAAGCGAGAAATGGGGCATCGATGCGATCCATGGGCTGATCAAGACCGAGAAGGACCTGGCCTGGGCGCCGGACCCGCTGCTCAGGCTGGAAGCCATCGTGCCGCCGGATGCCGCGCGCATGAAAACGCTTGGTGAGAGATTGAGGCTTTCCGTGAGCGAGGCAAGCCGCCTGCGGCATTGGGCGATCACGGCTGCCGTCGATCCAAAAACGACCGAAGGAGAGTTGGCGAAAAGGCTTTATTTTGGCGACCGCCAAGGCTTTGTCGATCGGTTGCGACTGTTGCTCGCTTCCGCTCGAGCCCGCGCGGTCGAAGACAATGACGCACTGCTCGAAGCCGGCGGCTTCTCGCGCCTGCTTGCCTTCGCCGCAAAATGGCAAAACCCTGTCTTTCCGCTCAAGGGCGCCGATCTGACGACACTTGGCGCGTCACCGGGGCCGAAGCTTGGCGCAACGTTGAAGAATCTCGAAAAGGAATGGGTCGAGTCCGGTTTTGCGCTTGATCGCGGCGCGCTGCTCAAGCGCGCCGCAGAAGCACTCGAATCCTAACCGTCACGCTGCGTCGCGGACCTTTTCGATGCGCGAGCGGATCGCCTCGATCATCGTCTCGCGGATCACCGTCTCGCCATGCGTCTCGCGCAGATGCTCGACGGCACGGCGCATGACCTCCGCCTCCTCCTCGGCGCGTGTGTGCCACTCGCAGCCGGGTACGAGCGACCCGCAATGGAATTCCTTCATCGGCTTCTCCTCATCTCCTCCTTGGAACGCCGCGCAGCGCACTGACACGGAAGCTCCAGACCTTTTATCTTGCGCAGCATCCGGAAACCGCGTTCGGTATCCGGTTACACGCTGGCCAGGTCAGCATAACACGATCGAACGGTTTTGGTTGCCTTAGAGCGCCGAGCGTCCAGGCCGACACGCGGCCGGGTTGCAAAAAGGCGGAGCATCGCTGCTCCGCCCTCTTACGCTACCCGGACGCAAGACCTCGTCTTGCTCCAGCGGGCAGGCATCACTTCACGATCTTGACTGCCTCGGCAATTTTTTCCTTGCCGCTCATATCCCACGTGACGCGGACCTTTTCGCCGACCTTCAGGCCAGGATCCTTGAAGGTCTGGGGCAACGTAAAGGTGGCTCCGGTGTCCAGAACCAGGCTCATCGCCGTTCCATCAAAGCTTTTGATTGTGCCGGTCGTGTGCTTGACCGCGGCGAATGCGGCAGTACCGGAGGCGAGAACGGCAGCGGCGGCCGCGGTCATAATAAGCTTGCGCATGGCATGCTCTCCTGGAAAATGGGGGCACCCGCTTGGGAAAGGTGCCCCATTCAATCATGGGCCGTCCGGTCACGTCGGGTCGCGGCTCTCGGGAGTAAAGAACCGCCGGCGTTTCCCGGCCCGCCGCGACAAATAGCTCAATCTTTTCAATAGTGTATTAGACGAAAAAGATATTTTCTGGCGCACCTTGCGTCACATTTGCCGTCAAATTCCGGGGATTTGGACCCGATTGCGGCTCACATCATGCTCACCGAGATTTTACGGCCATTTGACCTCTGGCGGCAGGCTGGACAGGATCGAGGCGACATTGCCGCCGGTCTTCAGCCCGAAGATGGTGCCGCGATCGTGAAGCAAGTTGAATTCGGCATAGCGGCCGCGGCGGATGAGCTGCTCGTCACGGTCGCCATCGGTCCAGTTGTCATTGAAGTTGGCGCGCACCAGATGCCCGTAGACGACGAGAAAGGATCGGCCGACGTCCTGGACGAAGTTGAAATCGGCGTCCCAGCCGCCTTTGTCCTCGCCCGAATGCAGCCAGTCGAAGAAGATACCGCCGGTGCCGCGCGGCTCGTCGCGGTGCGGCAGATAGAAGTACTCGTCGCACCAGGCTTTGAATTTCGCGTAATCGGCCACGCCAGCGTTCTTCTCGCAGGCAAATTGCATTGCTCTATGGAAGGCGAGCGTGTCGGGGTCCTCCTGGCTGCGGCGGCGGTCGAGCACCGGTGTCAGGTCGGCGCCGCCGCCGAACCACTGGCGCGAGGTGACGACCATGCGCGTGTTCATATGCACGGCCGGCACGTTGGGGTTCCACGGATGGGCGATCAGCGAAATGCCGCTCGCCCAGAAGGACGGGTCCTCTTCGGCGCCCGGCATCTGCTTCCTGAATTCGGGCGAGAACTCGCCATAAACGGTCGAGGTGTGGACGCCAACCTTCTCGAAGACGCGGCCATGCATCATCGACATGATACCGCCGCCGCCCTTGCCGGCATCGCGTTGCCACGGCGTTTTTTCGAAGCGACCGGGCGACCAACTGGCCTGCGGCCCCTGCAGATCCTGCTCGATCTGCTCGAAGCTGGCGCAGATGCGCTCGCGCAACGTCTCGAACCACAGCCGTGCCTTCGTCTTCTTCTGTTCGATGTCGGCTGGCAGCCCCGCCGGTATCTCGGGTCGTTGCAAATCCTGCCTCCGGTTGCGGGCGCACCCGACAAATGACTCGTCTTTTGACTCGTCTTTTCCTGGCGCGATCCCTAATCTCTTGGGTGCAAGGGTCAAGTGTGAATGGAGTTCTTTCGTGCGCACCCCAGCAAGACCGCCGCTGGATGGCCTAAAGAAGAGGCTCGATCGTTCGCGCGACGAGAACGCGCGCATGCCGCGCGACGGATTTCTGCGCGAGACCTTCGTGCTGCCGCGCTCCGACGCTCGTCTCAAGGCGAAGGAATGGTTCGAGCGCTTTCCCAAGCAGGCCTATTGGACCGAGATCGAGAGCTGGTTCGAGCGGCCGGGCGACGTCATCGAATTCACAATCAGGCGGCTGCCGGCGGCGGATTAACGCTCGATCAGCAAGCGTCTCGCTCCCGGCCCCCGGGTGCTCAGCCTGTCGTTCTTATTCCGCAGCGGACATTTGTCGATCGACATGCAGCCGCAGCCGATGCAGTCGGTCAGCCCGTCGCGCAGCTTCTTGAGCTGACTAATCTTCTGGTCGAGCTCGTCGCGCCAAGTCGTCGACAGAAGGTTCCAATCCTCGCGCGTCGGCGTCCGGCCTTCGGGCAATGATCGAAGGGCTGTGCCGATCTCGGCCAGCGAAATGCCGACCTCCTGCGCTACCTTGATGATCGCCACCCGCCGCAGCACGTCGCGGCCGTAACGCCGCTGGTTGCCCGATGTGCGGTGGCTGCGGATCAGCCCGCGCGCTTCGTAGAAATGCAGCGCCGACACCGCGACGCCGCTGCGCATCGCCACCTGGCCGACTGTCAATTCCGTTGCCGCAGCCATCTCCCATTTTGCGCTTGACCTAAAGTTAAGTTGAGCTTGTAGCGAAGAAGCCTCGAAGATGCAAACGGCAGGAGAAGGCGATGTGCGTCTGGATGAGAATGACTGGAGAGGACGCGGTTTTGCGCGAGGACGACGCCGCGTCTGCTGGTCGTTTATCGGAGCTGCCGGATCGCCTCACCGGCCACCATCGCAACGGACAGCGCGACGTTGATGCTGCGCGCGGTGCCCTGCATCGGGATGGTCAGGCGCGCATCCGCCGCTTCGTGGACGGCATCCGGCACGCCTGCGGATTCGCGGCCGAACAGGAGAATGTCATCCGTGGCGAAGACGAAATCCGTGTAGGAGACAGCGGCTTTGGTCGACAGCAGCACCAGCCGCCGCTTACCAAGTTTGCGCCAGTCCTCGAAGGCGTGCCAGTCGACATGCCGGGTCAGCGCAGCCATTTCGAGGTAGTCCATTCCGGCCCGTTTCAGCGTCCGGTCACTGAGCGGGAAGCCCGCCGGTTCGACGATGTCGACGCCGAGACCGAGGCAAGCAGCGAAGCGCAGGATTGTCCCGGTGTTGCCGGCTATGTCAGGCTGGTAGAGCGCGATGCGGAGACGGTCGTTCATTTCCGAGCCCTTCTAATAAGTGGCAGATCAGCCACAGAGCTCTCGCCGTTTTGGAAATTCCTGGACTGGCGGGTGGTCATTTTCTGCGAAGTCGGTTATACGGCCAGCATTGTCAACCCGAACCAATGGAGGGGTAATTCATGATGGCCATGCACATCCACCACCCCTCTCGTGGGCTTACCAGCCCGACGGCGGTTTCGGTACGACGATTCTCCTGACCTTCTAGACTTCAATCGCACCGATTCCCGCCGAAACCTTTTCCGGCCTTTGAAGGAATCCTGCGATGTTTTTCAAGCTGCGGAAGGGGCTGAACGCCCCGCCTGAACACACTTCGACCGATGCCACCTTCGCCGCGCCGCGCGTGGCCGCGGCCTGGGTTGGTTCACCCTTCTACCTGCATCTTCAACTGGAGGACGGACCGATGTTCGATCCCTGTAGAATACCCGGCTCAAGAAGCCTGCACGAGCGCAAGACTGCGACCTGGGCGCTTTTGATCGGCGAGACCTATTCGTCGGCGGTTCACGCCGAGACCCGCCTGCGTCCGCATCGCGGCATGCTGCCGGACGTCGATTTCTCGCGCGCCGTTCCGGACTATAGCCGGCCGTCGCTGGTGCGCCGGATCATCAGACTAATCCGGCCTGGTGCAAAAACCGGCGCGAAAATCCGGATCGTCAAAACGTCGTCAGCATCGTCAAACGAGACTGTCGGCGAAAGGCCCGCGACAACCTATATAGCGCGAAGCAGGACCGGCGAGGCGGACGATTCCGTATCGCCGGTCCCTGACGCCATGCGGTCTGGGCACCTCGTCCGTTCCCGTGCCGCGTGAGCGGAACCAATCTTGTGAGCATCACTATGTTTAGCTGGTTTGAAAAAAGGCTCGATCCGTTTCCGCCTGCGGAACCGGTCGAGCCGCCGAGGACATTGATCGCCTTCTGCGTGCATTATACGCGCGGCGCCTGGCCCTACATCGCTCTCGATGCGGTACTGGTGACGGCCATCGCCCTTGCCGAGGTGTGGATGTTCGGCTTCATGGGCCGGATCGTCGACTGGCTGTCTGCGCAGAACCGCGAGACTTTCCTGCAGACGGAGGGCTGGAGGCTCGCCGGCATGGCTTTCGTCGTGGTGTTCGCGCTGCCGGCGACGGTCTGGTTCCATTCGCTGCTCAACCAGCAGACGCTTATGGGCAATTATCCGATGCGCATCCGCTGGCAGGTGCATCGCTACCTGCTCAAGCAGTCGATGAGCTTCTACCAGGACGAATTCGCCGGGCGCATTGCGACCAAGCTGATGCAGACCGCGCTGGCGGTGCGCGAATGCGTCATCAAGCTCATCGATGTGCTCAACTATATCGTCGTCTATTTTCTCGGCATGCTGTTCATTGTCGGCTCGGCAGACTGGCGGCTGGCTGCGCCGCTTGCCGTCTGGCTTGCCGGATATGTCCTGCTGTTGCGCTATTTCATCCCGCGGCTGGGCAAGGTCGGCGAGGAGCAGGCCAATGCGCGCTCGACCATGACCGGCCGCGTCGTCGACAGCTACTCCAACATCCAGACGGTCAAGCTGTTTTCGCATGCACGGCGCGAAGCGTCCTTCGCCAAGGACGGTATGGCCGGCTTTCTGGATACGGTCTACCGGTCGATGCGGCTGGTGACACAGCTCTACGGCCTGCTCTACATCCTGAATTCGCTGCTGTTGTTTTCGGTCACCGCAATCTCGCTATGGCTGTGGCTCGGCCAAGCCGTGACGATCGGTGCCGTCGCCCTGGTCATCGGCCTCGTGCTGCGGCTCTGGGGTATGTCGCAATGGATCATGTGGGAGATGTCCACGCTGTTCGAGAATATCGGCACGGTGCAGGACGGCATCAGCTCGATCTCGCTGCCGCGACTCGTCGAAGACCGGCCCGGCGCCAAGGATATTGCCGTGACCAAGGGCGAGATCCGTTTTGAGGACATCCGCTTCCACTACGGGAAGCAAAAGGGCGTGATCGAAAGCCTGTCGCTGACGGTGAAGCCGGGTGAGAAGGTCGGCATCGTCGGGCGTTCGGGTGCCGGCAAGTCGACGCTGGTCAACCTTGTGTTGCGCTTCTACGACCTGGAAAGCGGCAAGGTCCTGATCGACGGCCAGGACATCGCGGCGGTCAGGCAGGACTCGCTGCGCGCCCAGATCGGCATGGTCACTCAGGACACCTCGCTGCTGCATCGCTCGGTACGCGAGAATATCCTCTATGGCCGGCCGGACGCCAGTGACGAGATGCTGATCGAGGCGGCACGGCGCGCCGAGGCGCTGGATTTCATTGCCGGATTGTCGGATTCCACCGGCCGCAAGGGTTTCGACGCGCATGTCGGCGATCGCGGCGTCAAATTGTCCGGCGGCCAGCGGCAACGCATCGCCATTGCCCGCGTCATGCTGAAGGACGCGCCGATCCTCATTCTCGACGAGGCGACGTCCGCCCTCGATTCCGAGGCCGAGGCGGCCATCCAGGAAAACCTCTACAAGCTCATGCAAGGCAAGACCGTCATCGCCATTGCCCACCGGCTGTCGACGATTGCCGCCATGGACCGGCTCGTCGTTATGGACAAGGGCCGCGTCATCGAGGAGGGTTCGCATGAGGAACTCGTTGCCCAAGGCGGGCTGTACGCCCAGCTCTGGCAGCGCCAGTCGGGCGGTTTCCTGCTTGACGACGGCCCCTCTGTCAACGATGCAGCCGCCAACGATGCACTCGCCAAGGGTGAAGCCGCCGAATGATGACTGCCATCTACCGCTGGTTCGAGAACTGGGTTTATCCGTTCCGGGAGCCCGCGGACCTTCGGCCACCTGCCAGCGTCAGGGGTTTCCTCTGGCATTATGTCGGGCAGGCGAAGATCGCCTTTTTCGCCATGCTGGTGATCGGCGGCATCGCGCCGCTGGTCGAAGCCGGATTGTTCTATTTCGTCGGGCGGCTGGTCGACATCCTCGACCAGCTTCCCGCCGAACGCAGCTGGCACGCTCTGTGGACTGCCGCCGGCCCCGAACTTGTCTTCATGATTGCGGTGGTGCTGGTCATCCGCACCATCGTCGTCGGCCTCTCGGCACTGGTCGACGAGCAGACGATCACGCCGGGTTTCTATAATCTGGTGCGCTGGCAGGCGCACCGCCATGTCTCGCGTCAATCCTACGCCTTCTTCCAGAACGACTTTGCCGGACGTATCGCGACCAAGGTCTGGCAGGCGGGGCAGGCGACCGGCGATCTGATGGAAAGCTTCATCGAGGTCGTCTGGTTCATGGTCGTCTATACGGCGACGACGCTGGCGCTGGTCGCCGGGCTCGATCTCCGGCTGGCGGTCCTGGTGGTGATCTGGATTACCGCTTTCGGCCTGCTGGCCAGGCGCTACGTGCCGGCGATCCGCAAGCATGCCGAAGCCACCGCCGAAGCCGGCTCGATGATCACCGGCCGCATCGTCGATTCCTATTCGAACGTGCAGACGCTGAAACTGTTCTCGGCCGATGGCGACGACCGCTACATCAGGAACGGCTTCGACATCTATCTCGACGCGCTGCGCCCGTTCACCCGCCGGCTGACCGGCGTGCGCATGGCGCTGACGATGCTGTCGGGGATCATGATCACGGCGATCGGCTGCTTTGCCGTTTATCTCTGGGTCGAGGGCGCGATCACGGTCGGCGCCGTGGCCTTCACGCTTTCATTGGTGTTGCGGCTGAACATGCTGCTCGGCCGGCTGATGATGCAGCTCAACGGCATCTTGCGGAATCTCGGCGTGCTGGAAAACTCCAAGGCGCTGATCTCGCAGCCGCTCGGCCTGACCGATGCGCCGGACGCGAAAGAGCTTGTCGTCGGCGGCGGCCGCATCGAGCTCAGCAATGTCGAGTTCCACTACGGCAAGGGGTCCGGCGTGCTCAACGGCGTCGACCTCGTCGTGCGGCCAGGTGAAAAGGTCGGTCTGGTCGGCCCGTCCGGTGCCGGCAAGACGACCTTGGTCAATCTGATCCTGCGCCTCTACGACCTCGAGAGCGGCAAGATCACCATTGACGGGCAGGACATCTCCAGGGTCACGCAGAATTCGCTGCGCGCTAACATCGGCGTTGTCAGCCAGGATACGGCACTTTTCCACCGCTCGCTGCGCGACAACATCAAACTCGGCAGGCCGGCAGCTACCGACGCCGAGGTGGTCGCGGCAGCGGAGAAGGCCGAGGCGCACGAGTTCATCCTCGGTCTGCGCGACAATCGCGATCGCATCGGTTACGAGGCCTATGTCGGCGAGCGCGGCGTCAGGCTGTCGGGTGGTCAGCGCCAGCGCGTGGCTATCGCCCGCGTCTTCCTCAAAGACGCACCGATCCTGGTGCTCGATGAGGCGACCTCGGCGCTCGATTCCGACGTCGAGGCGGCGATCCAGGAGAATCTGGCGAGGCTGATGGAAGGCAAGACGGTCATCGCCATCGCGCATCGGCTGTCGACCATTGCGGCACTCGACCGGCTGGTGGTGCTCGACGAGGGCCGCATCGTCGAGCAAGGCACCCATGACGAGCTGGTTGCGCTCGACGGGCTCTACGCCAGGCTGTGGAAACGGCAGTCCGGCGGCTTCCTGTTCAACGAGGAGAGCGCACTGGCCGAGACCCGGCTGGCGGAGTAGTTTCTAAAAACCGGAGTAGACCATGGCGGTGAGAATGCCATCGAATTTCGGACGGTCCGGCGCGCAGGAGAGCGCGTTGGACCTGCTTGGCCATGAAATCCTCGGCGAGAAAGCGGCCGCGCTCGGCCGCGCCGGCCGGCGCGTCGAGGAAACACTGACGAAGCTGCGCGAGAATGGCAACGGCGTCGACCGTGCCCAGCTGCTCAGGGACGCAGCCGAAGCGGTGCACGGCTATTTCATCCAGCGCGAACTCTGCGGCCTGCGCAAGCACGACGCGGTGATCCGGGAATACAACATTCCCAAGGCCGTGCTAGCCAGGCTCGGCGCCAGCGCATGATCCGAACCGGAATCGGTTTGGGAGGCATTATTCCAGCCACTCGGTGATGAAGCTGCCGTTCTCGTGTATGTCGGTGGTTTCCAGCGGGCCTGGCCCGAGATTGGTGAATTTGTGCGGCGTGTTCGGCGGTACGATCAGGATCTGGCCGGCTGTGACCTCGATCTGCCGGGCGCCGAGGGTGAACAGACCGGTCCCGGTCCGGATGATAAAAATCTCGCAATAGGGATGGCTGTGCAGCCTGGGGCCGCCGCCGATTTCGGGCAGGTAGTTGAAGATCAGGCAGCTGTTCGAGCCGTAAGCTCCGCCTTGCAGCTCGCCCTGCCAGTGGCCGGGCAAGCGGTCGGGCGCGTCGGCCCATTTGTCGCGGTCTATGACATGCGCCATAGGCCGAGGATAAACCGGGCCAGCGCCAGCTGTCGAGGCGAACGCAGCCATTTGGTTTTGCTGCTGTTTTCCAATCGTTCCGCCGTGCGAATTACGTCCCCGCGACAATCTGCCCTTGTGCCTTCACCCGTCTGGACAAAAACAGGCTTCACGCATAAACCCAAGTCCCAAATGCCGGAGGAATTCGCTAGCCTGTTCGCCATGCGCTGTCGGGCCGGCGCGATTGAGCGGGGAACAAGGCTCGGCCGCCGGCACGGAAGAGGCGAAAGGATCAGGCACCCGTGAGCGCAACCGACACCCAGGATCCCAACCGTCGTGATTTTCTCTACGTCGCCACCGGCATGGCCGCGGTGGTCGGCGCCGGCGCCGTTGCCTGGCCATTCATCGACCAGATGCGCCCGGATGCCTCGACACTCGCGCTTGCCTCGGTCGAGGTCGACGTTTCCTCGCTGACGCCGGGAATGTCGCTTGTCGTGAAGTGGCGCGGCAAGCCGGTGGTCGTGCGCAACCGCACCGAGAAAGAGATGAAGGACGCCGAGGCGGTCAATCTCGCCGAGCTCAAGGATCCAATCGCCCGCAATGCCAATTTGCCGGCCGACGCGCCCGCAACCGATGCCAACCGAACCACGCCGGGCAAGGAAGCCTGGATGGTGATGGTCCAGGTCTGCACCCATCTCGGCTGCATCCCGCTCGGTCAGGAAGGCGATTTCGGCGGCTGGTTCTGTCCGTGCCACGGTTCCGTTTACGACACCGCCGGCCGCATCCGGAAGGGGCCGGCGCCGGAGAACATGGCCGTGCCGGTGTTCCAGTTCATTTCCGACACCAAGATCCGCATCGGCTGAGGCAGGGGATATTTCCATGAGCGAGGGACACTCGACCTATACGCCCAAGACCGGCATCGGACGCTGGTTCGATTCGCGCATGCCGCTGCCGCGGCTGGTCTATGACAGCTTCATCGCCTATCCGGTGCCGCGTAACCTGAACTATGCCTGGACCTTCGGCGGCATCCTGTCGCTTATGCTGGCGGCGCAGATCCTGACCGGTACCGTGCTGGCGATGCATTACGCAGCCGACAGCACTCTCGCCTTCGATTCGGTCGAGAAGATCATGCGCGACGTGAATTCGGGCTGGCTGCTGCGCTACATGCATTCGAACGGCGCGTCATTCTTCTTCATCGCCGTCTACATCCATATTTTCCGTGGACTCTACTACGGCTCCTACAAGGCGCCGCGCGAGCTGCTGTGGATCCTCGGCTGCATCATCTACCTGCTGATGATGGCGACCGGGTTCATGGGCTACGTGCTGCCCTGGGGACAGATGTCGTTCTGGGGCGCTACCGTCATCACCGGCTTCTTCACCGCCATACCGCTGGTTGGCGACTGGATCCAGCAGCTTCTCCTCGGCGGCTTCGCCGTCGACAATCCGACGCTGAACCGCTTCTTTGCTCTGCATTACCTGTTGCCGTTCATGATTGCCGGCGTCGTCGTACTGCACATTTGGGCACTTCACGTCGTCGGCCAGAACAATCCGACCGGCATCGAGGTCAAATCGAAGACCGACACGCTCGCCTTCACGCCTTACGCGACCATCAAGGACGGGTTCGGCATGATCGTGTTCCTGTTCGTCTTCGCCTATTTCGTGTTCTACCTTCCGAACTATCTCGGCCATCCGGACAATTACACCGTGGCCAACCCGCTGAAGACGCCAGCCCACATCGTCCCGGAATGGTACTTCCTGCCGTTCTACGCGATCCTGCGCGCCATCACCTTCAATATCGGGCCGATCAACTCCAAACTTGGCGGCGTGCTCTGCCTTTTCGGCGCGATCGTCATGCTGTTCCTGGTGCCGTGGCTCGACACCTCAAAGGTGCGCTCAGCGGTCTACCGGCCCTGGTACAAGCTGTTCTTCTGGCTGTTCGTGGCCGACTCCATCCTGCTCGGCTGGCTGGGCTCGCAGCCCGCCGAGGGCAGCTATGTGTTCATGGCGCAGATGGCGACGCTGTTCTACTTCGCCTTCTTCCTGGTAGCGCTGCCGGTGCTTGGGCTGATCGAAAAGCCGCGGCGGCTGCCGAATTCGATCACCGAGGCGGTGCTCGAAAAGAAGGGCGGCGGTGGACATCCTGCCGGCGCCACGGCCGCGCCCGAAACCAAGGGCTGAGCATGATTGCGAAAAGTGGAAACCGGTACTCGGACAAGATCATGCTCGAGACGGTGACAGCGCGTCAGAGAATCTCAAGGGGATTTGGCATGAAGAAGATTCTCACCTCGCTGGCGCTGCTTGGCCTTGTGGCCGCGGGCATTGGGGTCGCGGGCACTGGAGCCAACGCACAGGAAGAGGCGCACAACGAGGCGGCGCCGACGCATTTCCCGATACACGAACCGAACGAAATGGACTGGAGCTTCGCCGGGCCGTTCGGCACGTACGACAAGGCCCAGCTGCAGCGCGGGCTGAAGGTCTACAAGGAAGTCTGTTCGGCCTGCCATTCGATGAATCTGGTGGCGTTCCGTACGCTGGAAGGCCTTGGCTATTCGGATGCGCAGATCAAGACGCTGGCGGCCGAATATACGATCCATGACGGCCCGAACGATGCCGGCGACATGTTCGACCGTCCCGGCAAGCCGTCCGACCATTTCCCGGCGCCATTCCCCAATGTCGAAGCGGCAGCGGCGGCAAATGGCGGCGCAGCGCCGCCCGACATGTCATTGTTGGCCAAGGCGCGCGGCGTCGAGCGCGGCTTCCCGCGTTTCGTGTTCGACATCTTTACGCAATATGCCCAGGGCGGCCCCGACTACATCCACTCGCTGCTGACCGGCTACGACCAACAGCCGCCGGCGGGCATGGTCATACCGGAAGGCACGAACTACAATCCGTACTTCCTGTCCGGCGTGTCGCTGAAGATGCCGAAGCCGCTCTCCGACGGCCAGGTTACCTATGATGACGGCGCGCCGCAGACGGTCGACCAATATTCTCGCGACGTGTCGGCCTTTCTGATGTGGGCGGCCGAACCGCACCTCGAGGACCGCAAGAAGACCGGTTTTCGCGTATTGGTCTTCCTGCTGCTGTTCGGCGCACTGGTCTACCTGACCAAGCGCAAGGTGTGGGCCGACGTGGCGCACTGAGCCCTGCGATGTACGAGAATGCGAGGGCGTCGAAAGGCGCCCTTTTCATTGCAGGCATGTCGATTCATCGCAGCCGTCGCTGAGCAAGGCCCTTGCCGGACAATTTTCCGTCAAGCGTCACATGGCGGTAGCCGGACTTAGCGGCACCGGGTTACGATTGGCCAATTCCTGTCACGTCTTCAGCCGAATCTGAATGACCCGGAGAGCCGCTTGATGAAATCCTCGCTCGAAGAGACGCTGCTTGCCGCGATCCGCACCATTCCGGATTATCCCAAGCCGGGTATCCTGTTTCGCGACATCACCACGCTGCTCGGCAATGCGCGGGCCTTTCGCCGCGCCATCGACGAACTGGTGCATCCCTATGCCGGCCTGAAGATCGACAAGATCGCCGGCATCGAGGCGCGCGGCTTCATCCTCGGCGGCGCCATCGCCCACCAGCTCTCGGCCGGCTTCGTGCCGATCCGCAAGAAGGGCAAGCTGCCCTACGAGACGGTGCGCGTCGCCTACAGCCTGGAATACGGGCTGGACGAGATGGAGATGCACAAGGACGGTGTTTCTCCAGGCGAGAAGGTAATCCTGGTCGACGATCTGATCGCCACAGGCGGCACGGCCGAGGCGGCGGTCAAGCTATTGCGGCAGATCGGCGCCGACATCGGCGCCGCCTGCTTCGTCATCGACCTGCCGGACCTTGGCGGCCGCGAGAAGTTAGAGGCGCTCGGCGTACCGGTGAGGACGCTGATCGGGTTTGAGGGGCATTGAGAAACGTGCCTTTTCTTCCGAGAGAAGGAACAAGTCACTCCACCTTCACCAGCACGGCACTTTCGAATTCGATGACCTTGTCGCCGGTCGAATCGAACGCCTCTGAGCGGAGCGTCAGCAGCCGCCAGCCCGGTCGCGAGGCAATGGGGCGATGGGCCAGCGCGGTGCGGGTGAAAGTCACAGTTTCCCCGGCATAGACAGGTTTGGGCCATTTGAGGTTCTTGAAGCCGGGCGAGGGACCGAATTCCGGCACCGGCCCAGGGCCGGGCCAGCGGGCGACCTCTGCCTCCATGCCAGCCTCGAGGTTCAATTTCATCCAGGTGGCGGCGGTGTGCCAGCCCGAGGCGCAGAGACCGCCGAATATGCTGTTCCTGGCCGCCTCTTCGTCGACATGGAATATCTGCGGGTCGTATTTGCGGGCGAACGCCTTGATCGCCTCCGGCTCGAATCGATGCGAACCAAGCGTGACGGTGAGGCCGATGCAGAAGAATTCGTCGAGGCTCACGCACTGGCCTCGCGGGTGAGGAACATGACGGTGTTTTCGAGCTCGAAAACACCTTCGCCGCGCTGGTTGGATAATTCGCTGCGCATGGTCACCAGGCCAAGCTGGGGCTTCGATCTGGACAGCCGCTTGGCAAGGACGGTGGTGCTGCCGCTCAACAGGTCGCCGGCCAGGACCGGCCGTTTCCATTTGACCTGGTCGACGCCCGGCGCGCCCTGGGAGGTCGAATCGAGCAGGAAGGCGTCGCACAGCATGCGCATGAACATGGCGCAGGTGTGCCAGCCCGAGGCCGCCAGACCGCCGAGGATGCTGGCCTTGCCCGCGGCCTCGTCGAGATGCATCGGCTGAGCGTCGAACTCGCCGGCGAATTCTATGATTTCGGCGGCGCTTACCAGCTTGGTGCCGAGGTTGAGCGAAGCGCCCTCGACAAAATCCTCATAAGCCCAGGTCTTTGCGGTCATGGTCTGGAAATCCTGTTCAGGATTGTACGATCGCTACGGGTCGGGTCCCGGATGCAGGCAAGGTGGCGTTTGGTCAAGCAATTTCTACTGCGCCAGCCTGCTGCGCCCAAGCCGCAGCGCGTATTGACGACCCTATAGCCAGCCGCGGCGGCGGAAATACCAGAAGGGCAGGATTGCCGAAAGCACCATCATGCCGATGGCGAAGGGATAGCCAAAGTGCCATTTGAGCTCGGGGATGACGTCGAAATTCATGCCGTAAACTGAAGCGACAAGCGTCGGCGGCAGGAAGATGACAGCGGCGACTGAGAAGATCTTGATGATGGCGTTCTGCTCGATCGAGATCATGCCGAGCGTCGCGTCGAGCAGGAAGCTGATCTTCTGCGACAGGAACGTGGCGTGGTCGGCGAGCGACAGCACGTCGCGCGACAAGGTCTTGATGCGGGCGCGGGTATCCTTGCTCATCTTGGTTTGCGTGGAGGCATGGGCGAGGAAGCCGGCAAGGCGCTGCAGCGAGATCAGGCTGTCGCGGACCGAGGAGGCGAGGTCCTCTTTGCGGCCAATGCCTTTCAACAGCTCTTGGAAGTCGCGGTTGCGCTTGGAAACCTTGGTCGAGCGTGCCTCGAAGATGTCGCGCGAGATCGTCTCAACGTCGCGCCCGGCACGCTCCAGAATGTCGGCGAGGCGGTCGACGATCGCCTCCAGCAGTCCGATTAGGATGGTGTCGCCGCTGGTGCACCCGGTCGCCACCTTCTCGGCACGCAGAGGGAAGGTCTTGAACGCTTTCGGTTCGTGGTACCGCACGGTGATCAGCCTGCTGCCGGCGAGCACGAAGGTAACCGGCGACATCAACGGATCGTCCACCTCGGTCTGCGCAGGCAGAATGGCGGTCATGAAGTAGGCTCCATCCTCGACGTAGAGACGGCTCGAGATCTCGATCTCTTCCATCTCTTCGCGGGTCGGAACGGCGATGCCGAGCCAGGTCTCGATTGTCGTCTCTTCTTCCTTTGTCGGGTTGAGGAGGTCGACCCAGACGACAGTGTCGCTGTTTTGCAGGAGATCGTCGACCAGGCGCAGGCGATCATTATCGACGACGAAGGCCTTGATCATCGCCGGTCTCCCTTGTTGTTGCCAAAGAGGGTTTGTTTGGAAGGGGCGCGTCAGTCAGATCGCACGACACTGGCAGGTGAGGCGCGAGGCCGGTGCAGAGGCCACTTAGACCGCGCACGACGGCCCGTCAAGCAGCGCAGAGAGGCACTGCGACGTCTGCTGTGAAGTTTGTGATCGAGAGACGGCAATGGTAGCCGCTGGGCTCCCTCGCCGGTCAGGTGTTGAACTTGAACAGCATGATATCGCCATCCTGGACGACATACTCCTTGCCTTCGTCGCGCGCCTTGCCGGCCTCCTTGGCCGCCACTTCGCCGCCCAGCCTGACGAAGTCGTCGTAGGCGATGGTCTGGGCGCGGATGAAGCCGCGCTCGAAATCGGTGTGGATGACACCTGCCGCCTGCGGCGCCTTGGCGCCTTTGTGCACGGTCCAGGCGCGTGTCTCCTTCGGCCCGACGGTGAAATAGGTGATGAGCTGGAGCAACTCGTAGCCGGCGCGGATGACCTTGTTCAGGCCGGGTTCATCCAGACCGAGCGTCGCCAGGAATTCCATTTCCTCTTCGTCCGAGAGCTGGGCGACCTCGGCCTCGATCGCCGCGGAAATCACAACGGTGCGGGCACCTTGGGCGGCAGCCATCTTCTCGACAGCCGTAGTATGCGCGTTGCCGGTGGCCGCATCGGCCTCCGCGACGTTGCAGACATAAAGCACAGGGTGCGAGGTCAAGAGATTCAGCCCCTGCAGGATGCGCAGATCCTCAGCCGAGATGCCGTTGAGCAGGATGCGAGCGGGCTTGCCGGCCTGCAGCAGTTCAAGCGCCGCTTCCATCATCGGAAGTACGGTCGCTGCTTCCTTGTCCTTGCCGGCGGCACGCTTGCGGATCTGTACGATGCGGCGCTCGAGGCTGTCGAGGTCGGCAAGCATCAATTCGGTCTCAACGGTCTCCGCATCGGCGACAGGATCGATGCGGCCCTCGACATGGGTGATGTCGTCATCCTCGAAGCAGCGCAGCACATGGACGATGGCGTCGACCTCACGGATGTTGGCGAGGAATTGGTTGCCAAGCCCTTCGCCTTTCGAGGCGCCACGCACCAGGCCGGCAATGTCGACGAACGAGATGCGGGTCGGGATGATCTCCTTCGACTTGCCGATCGCGGCGATCTTCTGCAGGCGCGGATCGGGCACCGCCACCTCGCCGGTATTCGGTTCGATGGTGCAGAACGGATAATTGGCGGCCTGCGCCGCCGCCGTTCTGGTCAACGCATTGAAGAGCGTCGACTTGCCGACATTGGGCAAGCCAACGATGCCGCATTTGAAACCCATTTTTGTCTGGTCCTATCGGGAAATCGAAATTTGATCAGGGCTATGGGCGAAAGCGCCGACGATCGTCAAGCCCTGGGCACTCATACCCGAGGCGCTGACGGCGCCATGGCTCAGTCCTTGCCGCCAAAAAGCTTCTTCAGCATAGCCGCCATCGGGCCGGTTTCGGGCAGCTTGGCCGCCGGCTGTTGCGGCCGCGCCTGGCGGACGTGGCTTTGTGCTCTTGGCGCCTTGGGCGGCGGGCGATCGTCGTCGCCCGTCGGCGTGAGTTTGTCGCGCAAGGCCAGCGTCACGCGGTTCATGAAGGAATTGTCATCGCCCTTGGCAAGCAATCCGGCACCGTCGGCGATTGCGTCGAGCAGCACGTCCAGCCATTCGCGGTCTGCCTTGGCGAAATCGCCGAGCACGTGGCCATGCACCATTTCCTTCACGCCGGGGTGGCCGACGCCGATGCGCACACGGCGAAAATCCTTGCCGACGTGCTGGTCGAGCGAGCGGATACCGTTGTGGCCGCCTGAACCGCCACCGACCTTGACCCGCACCTTGCCGGCGGCAAGGTCGATCTCGTCATAGAAGACAGCCAGTGCCGAAGGGTCAAGCTTGTAGAAGCGCAGGGCTTCGCCGACCGCCTGGCCGGACAGGTTCATGAAGGTCTGCGGCTTGATCAGGATCACCTTTTCGCCGGCAAGCGTGCCTTCGGCGATCAGACCCTGGAATTTCTTCGACCAGGGCGAAAAGGAATGGCGGCGGGCGATCGCGTCCGCCGCCATGAAGCCGACATTGTGCCGGTTGTTGGCGTATTTCGCGCCCGGATTGCCGAGGCCTGCAAAGACAAGCATCGTCGCCTCCGGGCGGGAAGGGGTTACTTCTCTTCGGCGGCAGGAGCCGCTTCGGGCGCAGCCGCCTCAGTCGTCTCTTCCGCGGCCTCCGGCTTCATCGCCGAGGAGCCGGCAATGGTCGCGATGGTGAAGTCGCGGTCGGAGATCACCGGCTTGACACCGGCCGGCAAGGTAACGGCCGAAATGTGGATCGAATCGCCAATATCGGTACCGGTGAGATCGACGGTGATGAAATCCGGGATCGCATTGGCCGGGCAGTGGAACTCGACCTCGTGGCGCACGATGTTGAGCACGCCGCCGCGCTTGATGCCGGGCGACTTGTCTTCATTGATGAAGTGCACGGGTACGTCGACATTGACTTCGGTGTCCCTACCGATGCGCAGGAAATCGACGTGGACCGGGAAATCCTTGACCGGGTCGAGCTGGAAATCCTTGGGTAGAACCTGGATCTTGTTGCCGTCGACATCGATCGTGGCGACCGTGGTCAGAAATCCGCCGCCATGGATTTTGTAGTAAATGTCCTTATAGGTCAGCGCAATCGCCAGGGGAGGCTGCTTGTCGCCGTAAATCACTGCAGGCACTTTACCGTTGCGGCGAACTGCACGGGCGGACCCCTTACCGACCTGTTCGCGCGCTTCGGCCTTGAGCTCGTAAGTATCGTGGCTCATGGCATTTCCTTTCGCGTTGTTCTGGAGCGCTCACGGTCAGCGTGGCTGGGCCGTAAACGTCGAAAGCCGCCGGGCCTGGATATCCGAAAGCCGGCAGCCGCATAAGCAAGCGGACCTTTGTTCGGGATCACAAGGGAAGGCAGCCTTCCGCCGCGTTGCCTCCAAGGGTGTCTACGCGGGTGGCGGCTCTATAGCCGAAGCCGGGAAAGGGTGCAAGTCATGGTACCCGCATCTGGCGGGTGTTCTTGTGTCAGGTCGTGCCGATGTCAGGCGATGCTCAAGCCGCCATCGATCAGCATTTCCGCACCGATCATGAACGGGCATTCGTCCGAAGCAAGAAAGACCACTGCGTTGGCAATTTCCTCGGCGGTTCCGAAACGACGGGCAGGCACCAGGCCGACCACAGCTTTCGCGCGCGCCTTCGCCGCTTCGGGATCCAGCCCAAGTTTGTCGTTGAGTGGCGTGTCGATCGGACCCGGGCTGATCACATTGGCGCGAATACCGCGTTCTATCAGTTCGCCCGAGAGCGTCCGGGCGAGCGAAATCATGCCGGCCTTGGCCAGTGCATAGACATGTGTTCCAGCCATTCCCATATGTGCGTTGACCGAGCCGCTGAGGATGATCGACGACGGGTTCGAAAACAGCGGAACGAGCGCCTTGACCAGGAAGTACGGCCCCTTGAGGTCGACATCGATGCTCCTGTCAAACGCGGCCTCGGTCCAGTCGCCAAGCGGGCGCAGGTCGGCGATACCGGCATTGAGGAAGAGAGCGTCGAGCTTGCCGAAGGTTTCCTCGATCCGCCGCGCTATGTCGTTCTGGGCAGCAGCATCTCCGGCGTCGGCAGCAATGACAAGCACATCACTGCCGAGAATGGTGCGGGCCTCCTCGAGACGGCTCGCATTGGTTCCGGTGATAGCGACGCGCGCACCTTCCTCGATGAAACGTCGCGCCGTCACCAGGCCGATGCCGCTGGTGCCGCCAGTAATCAATGCGGCCTTGCCTTTTAGTCTGGACATAAGCGAATTGCCTTTCCTGGCGCGGAGCGCTGCGCAGCATCAGGGCTGAGCCCGGTGTGTTCAAGTTGAAGGCGTTGCTGACCAAATTTGCCTTCAGGGGTGACCTCTCTAACAGGCTTTTCACCCGGCGTATGGTGAAAGAATCATCGAGGGCGCGGCAACTGCCGCGCCCTCCTATCAATCCCGAAAGATGAACTGATTTTTAGCTGGCCGCCTCCTCCACCTTCCTCGCTTCCTTCATGTTAGGCAGGAGGACCGTGAGCAGTCCGAGCAGCGGCAAATACGAGCAGACCTGGAAGACGAAATCGATGCCCTTCATGTCGGCGACAACGCCAAGCACGGCGGCCGCGATGCCCCCCATGCCGAAGGCGAAGCCGAAGAAAATGCCAGCGATCATGCCGACCCGGCCGGGCACCAGCTCCTGGGCGAAGACGACGATGTTCGAGAAGGCCGAGGACAGGATCAGGCCGATCAGCACGGTCAACACCATCGTCCACTCGAAGTTGGCGTAAGGCAAGGCCAGCGTGAAGGGCAGCACGCCGACGATCGAGAACCAGATCATCGCCTTCTGTCCGTAGCGGTCGCCGAACGGGCCGCCGAGCAGGATGCCCAGAGCCGAGGCGCCGAGGAACAGGAACAGCATGACCTGCGACATCTGCACCGAGACGCCGAATTTATGGATGGCGTAGAAGGTGTAGTAGCTGGACAGGCTGGCGATGTAGGCGTTCTTCGTGAGCACCAGCAAGGTCAGCACCGCCAGCGCGCCCATCACCTTGCGGCGTGGGAAAGGCGAGACGAAGCTTGCCGCCTTGCGGTTGCCGAGGGCGGCGCGCAGCCGGCTGTACCAGCCGCCGACCTGCCACAGCACGATGATGCCGATCAACGAGCCGCCGGCAAACCAGGCGATGCTGGTCTGGCCGAAGGGCACGACGATGAAGGCGGCCAGCAGCGGCCCCATCGCCTGGCCGAAATTGCCGCCGACCTGGAAAAGCGACTGTGCAAGACCGAACCTGCCGCCGGAGGCGAAGCGGGCGATGCGCGAGGATTCCGGGTGGAATATCGCCGAGCCGATGCCGATCAGCGAGGCGCCGATGAGGAGCAGGAAATAATGTCCGGCATAGGCCAGCACGACCAGCCCGATCATCGAAGAGGCCATGCCGTAGGGCAGCGAATAGGGCATCGGCCGCCTGTCGGTGATCATGCCGATCACCGGCTGCAGCAGGGATGCCGTCACCTGGAAGGTGAAAGTCAAAAGGCCGATCTGCCAGAAATCGAGGCCGTAATTGTCCTTCAGCAGCGGATAGGTCGCCGACAGCAACGACTGCATGATGTCGTTGATGCAATGGCAGAAGCTCACCGCCAGGATGACGGTGAAGGCCGTCGCCTGAGCTGAAATGTGGCTGGCCGCTGCCGGCTTGGCATCGGCGGTTGCTGTGGTGTCGGTCAAGGCAGGCTCCGTGGTCTTTTTGGCGGGCGCTCCCGCAGGTGGTCTATAGGCCGGCTGCCTTATACGTTGCTTGTCACGCGACTTCTTTCGTGGTTTGGTCCAATAGTTTCGCAAGTGGGCCATAGCTGATGCCGCATGGCAGGGAAATGTTCAGAGCGGGCGACGCCGATCTCGGGCTGTTGCATGAGCGTCGCTGGCAATGGCTGGAGCAGGCCGTAGGGCCGGCAGTGGCGCTGCCGACCGAATATCCGGAGGGCTATAACGTGCCACGGCACCATCACGGCCGCAGCCAGTTGCTGCACGCGCTGGTCGGGTCGTGCTGGTGACGACGCGGCATGGGCGCTGGATGGTGCCCCCCGACCACGCGATGTGGATCCCCGCGGGCACCGAACATTCGGTCGAGATGCTAGGCGACGTCAGCATGCGGTCCGTCTACGTGATGCCGGAGGCCATTCCTGGCCTACCCGACGGGTTGCGCGTCGTCGGCATCACCGACCTGATGCACAGCTTGATCGTGGAATCGGAAAAGCTGCCGCAGGGCGCCGAGCTGGAGGGGCGGGGCGGACTGATTATGGAGCTCCTGCTGCACGAAATCCCGAACCTGCCGGAACGGCCGCTCGGACTGCCGTTCCCGTCCGACGCAAGGCTGGCGGGACTATGCCGGCGCTTCGTCTCGGCACCGTCACCGCATGCGACGATCGACGAATGGGCCGCTATCGTCGGCATGAGCCGCCGCTCTTTCACGCGCGCGTTCCACCGCCAGACCGGATTGTCGCTGTCGACCTGGCGCCAGCAGGCCTGTCTGTTCGCGGCGCTGCCACGGCTGGCCGACGGCGAGCCGATCACGAGGGTGGCGCTCGATCTCGGCTATGACAGCGTGCCGGCGTTCATCACCATGTTCAAGCGTATGCTGGGAGCCTCGCCACGCGGTTACATGCGGGGCGCCCGTGATGCTGGCGAAGGTGTACGACGAATAAGCGGTCCGGCTCGGCCTGCGTCGCAGCCCTAGCTAAATTAATCGAACAGGCTCGACACCGATTCCTCGGTCGCCGTGCGGGAGATCGCCTCGCCCATCAGTTCGGCGATTGAGATGACGCGGATATTGGCGGCGTCCAGCACTGCCTGGGTCGGCTGGATGGAATCGGTGATGACCAGTTCCTGCAGTTTCGAGGCGCCGATGCGGGCGATGGCGCCGCCGGACAAAACGCCATGGGTGGTATAGGCAGTGACACTGGTGGCGCCGTCGGCAAGCAGTGCATCGGCCGCATTGCACAGCGTGCCGCCCGAATCGATGATGTCGTCGATCAACAGGCAATCCTTGCCGCGCACGTCACCGATGACGTTCATGACTTCCGATTCGCCGGGGCGCTCGCGGCGCTTGTCGACGATGGCAAGCTGGGCATCGATGCGCTTGGCGAGCGCGCGGGCGCGGACCACGCCGCCGACGTCCGGCGACACCACCATGACATTGGCAAGCTGCTTGTATTTCGCCTTCACGTCGCGGGCCATGACCGGCACGGAAAACAGATTGTCGGTCGGAATGTCAAAGAAGCCTTGAATCTGGCCGGCATGGAGATCCAGGGTCAGCACCCGGTCGACGCCCGCCCTCGTGATCATGTTGGCGACCAGCTTGGCCGAGATCGGTGTGCGGCCGGAGGCGCGGCGGTCCTGCCTGGCATAGCCGAAATAAGGAATAACCGCAGTGATGCGCTTGGCCGAGGAGCGCATGAAGGCGTCGATCATGATGAGCAGTTCCATCAGATGATCGTTGGTCGGGAATGAGGTGGACTGCAAGATGAAGACATCCTCGCCGCGCACGTTCTCCTGGATCTCGACGAAGATTTCCTGATCGGCGAAGCGCCTGACACTGGCCTTACCCAGCGGAATGTTGAGGTAGCGGGCGACTGATTCGGCCAGCACCCTGTTGGAATTGCCCGCGAAGAGCTTCATGCACCGTTCCTGGCGAAGGATTGAGAGACTCCGATAGGACTCCAGCCTCTTAGTCGGGCTTTTAGCGGCCCGCGCCGGTATTGCAAGCGTTGTGAATGGGAATCCGCCGGCTAATCTCAATAACGCTTACGGCTTGACGATGCGCCGATACGTCCACTTCGATGCCGACGGAATCGGGGATAGCTCTATCTTTCTGTTTGAGCATGATCTTTTCCGAAACCGGATTCGACCTTTTCGGCGTCATGCTCCAGGTCAGCCAGCGCCACCGCCAAGCCAGGTGGCGAACTGGTCGATTGTCCGGTCGGCAATCGCCTGCATGGTTGCCGGCGCGACCGCCGTCCAGCCTTCGCCGCCACCGACAGAGGGCGCCTTCTGCTGGCCGTTGATGCGATGCAGCCGGTTGCCGGCCGGGTCATAGATGTCCCAGACATAGATGACGGTGGTGTCCTTGCCTTCCGTCATGGTCGAGAAATAGCCCTTGAGCACATGCGTTGGGGTCTGGTCGGTGCTGCCGGCCAAGGTGATGCCGCGCTGCCTGGCGCGTGTCTGAAGCTCGGCAGTCAGAGGTGTCGCGGCTTCTACCGAGGCGCCGACGATCGGCGCCACCTGCAGCCGGGTCCGCGCAATGGCAGCCGCGCTCTTAGCGGGCGGCACGGCCGCTGCAGCGGAAGGCTGCGCTGTACCTGCAGTTCGCGCGGTGCCGGCAGGCTGAGCCGGGGCCGCGGGGGGCGTTGCGGCACTTCCGGCTCCGGAGAGCGATTGCGTCGATTGCGGGGCAATGGCCGAGGGTTCGAGAACGTCCTTCGCATTGGTGCAGGCCGCCAGTGCCAGCGCCACGAGCAATGACACGGTCGTCACGTGCGATCGTCTCATTAGCCTGAAAACTCCTTGGCGACGAACGGCCCTCACACTCTCTCCATTATGGATTCACTGCACGATCAAGTCGAGATCATGGCGGGACAGCGGCTTCGGCTGCGATTCGGTCGTCAGATAGGTGCGGCCAAGCGTCATCGCGGTTTCGGTTTCGGAGTCCATGATGATCATATGGGCGAACAGCGTCATGTTCGGCGCAATCGGTTCGGGATTGCCCTGATAGAACATCGGCATATCCATCCAGGATGGGGTGAAGCGGGCGCCGAGCGAATAGCCGCAGGCATTGAGCCGGTGCTTGGTCAGATTGTGGGCCTCGAGCGTGCGGGCGTGGGCGTCGAATACGTCGCCGAACGTGTTACCAGGTGTCATCGCCTTCTCGACTGCAAGTAGCGCGGCGCGGGCGGCATCGAACAATTCCTGATGTCGTTTCGATACCTTGCCGGTCAACACCGTGCGCATCATTGCCGCATGGTAGTGGTGGAAGACACCGGCCCATTCGAGCGTCAGCTGGTCGTTCTTGGTGAGCTTGCGGCGACCGGCCTTGTAGCGGCAAAGCAGGGCGTCGACGCCGGAGCCGATGATGAACTCGTTGGCCGGATAATCGCCGCCGCCGGCAAAGATCGCACCTTGCATGGCGGCCAGGATCAGCCCCTCATCGCCGCCCTGCTTGATCAGCGGCAGTGCTGCGTCCAGCGCGTCGTCGGCCAGATTTGCGGCTTTTTCCGCCTTGGCGATTTCTACCGGGCTCTTGAACAGCCGCAGCCGGCTGACAATGCCGGAGGCATCCGCGATCTGCCCGAAGGTTTGCAACTGCTCGTCGAGGCGCCGGCCATTATAGGCGGTCAGGCCGTGAGTGTCGTATTCGACGCCGATGCGGGCGCCGAGCAGGTCAAGCTCATTGAGCAGATTGCGCAAGTCGACCGCCGGATTGGCGCCGTTACGGTCTGTCCACAAAACGATGTTGTCGATGATCGAGGTGTGGCGCGCCTGGCGCAAGTCGGCCGAACGCGTCAGCAGCACCATCGAGCCGTCGGCCTTGACCACCAGGCACTGGAAAAAGCAGAAGCCGAAGGTGTCGTAGCCGGTTAGCCAATACATGCTTTCCTGGGCAAACAGCAGGACGGCGTCGAGCTTCTTTTCGGCGATCTCGATCATCAGTCGATCGCGCCGCGCGTCGAATTCCGAGCGTTCGAAATGCAGCGCCATCAGTCAGCCTCCAAAACGATTGCCGAAACCTGCCGCCCGTAGTCGGGCTCGTTGCGATGCGTGCTGCGTCGATAGGAGTAGAAAAGCTCTTCCTCGGCATAGGTGCAGCGATTGAGCCCCTCGGCGTTGACGCCAGCCTTGGTCAGCCGGTCGACCGTGTAGCGGTTGAGATCGAACATCGCGTGTCCGGCATTTGCGGAGGGCGCGAAATAGCGGGCATTGCCGGCATCGGCGTCGGCGAAGCGGGCGACGAATTCCGGTCCGACTTCGTAATTCCGCGGGCCGATCGAAGGACCGAGCACCGCGATGATGCGGCCGCGCCGGGCGCCGAGGCTTTCCATTGCCGCGATGGTGTTGTCCAGCACTCCGGTGAAAGTGCCTTTCCAGCCCGCATGGGCAGCTCCGATAATGCGGGCCTCGGCGTCGGCGAAGAGGACTGGCCCGCAGTCGGCGGTCGACGCACCGACGGCAATGCCCGGCCGATCGGTGACAATGGCGTCGGCCTTGGGCCGCTCGCCGGCAAAAGGCTCCCTGGCAATGACGACGTCCGGCGAGTGAACCTGGTGAGCGGTCAGCAGATGGTTTGCAGGCACGCTCATCCATTCGGCGACCCGGCGGCGATTCTCGCGCACCAGCGTCTGGTCGTCGCTGGAGCCGGTGCCGATGTTGAGGCCCCGGTAGATGCCGCTGGAAATCCCGCCGGCGCGTGTGAAGTAGCCGTGGCGGATGCCTTGCGCCGTTTCCAGCAAGGGCGACCGAACGGGATCCGGTTTGGTCTGATTCAGCATGGCGGCTTTGTTGTCCGTATGGACGATTTCGTCAAGTGAGTTGAAGACCGGCGAGGTGAAGGCGGGCGCATTGAAGGCTGGTCAGTTGAAGGCTGGTCAGTTAAGGCTGGCGCGGTTGATGTCGGCGCTGGTCAGAGATGAGAGAGTGGGAGACGCGGCAGCGAAAAGTCAATCCGTGCTTGGAAACGGCGGAACGGCAATGCCTGCGGGGAGGACCGCAAGCACCTTGAAGAGTTCGCCCATGGCTTGCGGGCCGGCGAGGCGCTCGACGTCGGCCGCGATCTTTTCGCGAGCTGCCTCATCGGCATTGGCGCCGAGCCGGCCAGCCCGTTCGAGAAGGCCCATCTTGAGGAGGAATTCACCTTGCGTTGAGAGGTAGGCATCGAGGCCGTGTGCCCGAACCGTTGCCGCGAGGGCAGCGAAATCGACATGCGCGGTGAGATCGGCCTGCCCCGGATTGGCCAGCACGTCCTCATGACCGTGCTTGCGCAAGGCCTGCAAGGTGTCGCCGATCCCGGGCTGGAGGTGACCGTAGTCGAGAAAAAGGCCGGCGCCGCCAAATCCGGCAAGTCGCCCGGCGATGGCCGCCATCAGGGCGGCGCGGGCTGGCGCCACCTCGACGATCGCGCCTTGCGGCGCATTCTCGGCACCCTCCGGTAGCAGCATCGGGTCGAGCGAGCCGGCGCCGACGAAAAAGCGCAGCCGGTTCGCATCGTCGAGACCGATCATCCTTTCGCGCCAGCCGGCTCCGGCGCGGACGAACTGGTGGATAGGGACCGCGTCAAACAGCTCGTTGCCAACAATCAGAAGCGGCCCCTGCGGTAGTGTGTCGATGGTCTCATTCCAGCCGATGGTGGCCGACGTCCCGGCAAGCGTCCGTTTCTGGACCTCGGTCAACCGCGGACTGGTCTCGATCAAGGCGAACGATGCGCTGGCGGTAAGCGTCGGATCGAGCCGCGAAAGCGTGCGCAGCATATCTCTCATCAGCGTGCCGCGGCCTGGGCCTATTTCGGCGATGGCGACCGGCGTCGGCCGGCCGATCGCCAGCCATGCCTGGTAGAGCCAGACGGCGACCAGCTCGCCGAACATCTGGCTGATCTCCGGCGCGGTGACGAAGTCGCCGGCGACGCCGAACGGCTCGCGTGTCGTATAATAGCCGTCCTGCGGATCGAACAGGCAGAGCGCCATGTATTCGCTGATGGGGATCGGTCCTACCGCACCGATCAGCTCGGCGATGCGGGTCTTCAGGGGTGTCATGCCGGCTGCGGTTTTGTCACCGGCTTGGCTGAAGCCATCGCCCAGATGCCGGCCAGCACCATCGGCAGTGACAGCACCATTCCCATGGTCAGCCAGCTCGTGCCAAGGAGGTAACCAAGCTGCTGGTCGGGCTCGCGAAAGAATTCGACGAAGATGCGCGAGGCGCCATAGCCGGCGATGAAGGCGCCGCCGACAAAGCGCGGCGTCTTCAGCTTGAGCCGCGAATGGGTGAGGAAGCGCAGGATAAGGAACAACACCAGCCCTTCGAGCAGCGCCTCGTAGACCTGGCTTGGATGACGTGCAAATGGGCCGCCATTGGGGAATTCGACCGCCCATGGAACGTCCGTCGGTCGGCCCCATAGTTCGGAATTGATGAAGTTTGCCAGGCGAACGAGGCCAAGCCCAACCGGCACGCCGGCGGCAACCACGTCGAACAGCGACCAAGTGCGGATGCCGCGAGACCGGGAAAACAGCGTCATCGCGAGAGTGACGCCGAGCAAGCCGCCATGAAACGACATGCCGCCCTGCCAGACGGCGACGATATCGAGCGGATTGGCGATGTAGCGCGGCAGGTCGTAGAACAGCACGTAGCCAGTGCGTCCGCCGAGCACCACACCGATGGCTGCCCAGACGATGAAGTCGTCGAGGTCAACCGGCTTCATCGGCAGGGTGCCATCGGGCCACAGTTTTGGGTTGGTGACGAGGCGCTTGGCATACCACCAGGCGAACAGAATGCCGGCGATATAGCCGACGCCGTACCAATGCACCGCCAGCGGTCCGATCCGGACGATGACCGGGTCGATGTTGGGAAAGGGCAGGGCGGCCAGCGGCAGCAAATATTCGCTCAACAGGGTCTCCGGATTCCAACAGGTTCGGGCGCGGACCATGCGGCAGGGTTTTGGCAGGGTCAAGGCAAGCGTAGACAGTCAATTTGCGCGGAACAAAATAGCCTCATAGTCCATCGCGCCGTGCAGGACGTGCAGTATTTCGATTGCATCCGTGCTGATGCGGTAGAAGATAAAATCAGCCGCTTCACCTGGCCTTCTCGGCCAAAGCCTTATACTTGGCCTCGAGGCGATCAAGCACGTCTTCGACAGGCTTTGCCCGCCCCGCGTCGGCGTCGCCAATGCTCTTCGCAAGTACTGCATCGAGCGCGGCAAGGCGCTTCTCACGCTCTTCAACCAGGCGGACGCCTTCGCGCAGCACTTCGCTCTTCGAATTATAGCGCCCGGTGCTGACAAGCTGGTTGACGACGTCCTCGAGGCGATTGCCCAAATCTGCGCTGATGGCCATGATGACGCTCCTTCAGATGCTATCACGCCGATAATAATAGTTATTGGTGACATAAGCTACGCCCAACGGGTCTGAAATGGACCGATTGCCGATGCTTTTGGCGTTCTTGTGTGCTTGCATTCCGCACCGTGCGCCACTACGTCAATTTGACAAGCGAGGATTTGCCATGGCGACCGGACCGAACCGCATTCTCGATGAATTCGCCAAGTTGATGACCGACGCAGCCGGTGCCGCTCAAGGCATGCGGCGGGAGGTGGAGACCGCCTTCAGGGGCCAGGCCGAGCGCATCCTCAACTCAATGGACGTGGTGCAGCGCGAGGAATTCGAGGCCGCTCGCGACATGGCGGCGAAAGCCAGGGAAGAAAACACCCGCCTCGCCGCTCGCATCGAGGCGCTCGAGGCCAGGCTTGCCGAATTGACCGGTCAAGTGGCGCCTGCGGCTGCGGCAAAGCCGCGTGCAAAAAAATAATAAGAAATAATCATTAACTTTTCCACAAAGCCGGATCGCAAAAAGCGCTTTGTCGTGAATCGCTTACCGGTAATGCGTGAATTTTTGTGACAGCGCCTTTCCACATGCGAATGACGCAGTGCGAAAAATTTGGCTGGTCACGCGACTCCCGATCAATAGACTGAATTTGTTGCATGATTCGGAGCAGGGTCATGCGCCGGGCGGTGGGGTCCGGTCCGGGGTCTTTGTGTTGACGAAGTCCTGGCCGTCCGAGTTCTAGGCAGAATTGTTCGAGTGTGCCTCTCCCGCGGAGCGTGTGGTGGCGCTCCCAGAACGACAGGAAGCATTTCATGGAACTTCTCGAACTCGAATTCTCCCGCGAAATCCATCCGGTGGATGTAATCGAGCAGGTGGCGCATAACAACGACTGGTCCTTCGAACGGGCCGGCGACGACGAGATCTCGATTTCGGTTGCCGGAAGCTGGACCGACTACCACGTTTCATTCTCCTGGATGGAGGACTATGAGGCGCTGCACCTGGCCTGCGCCTTCGACATCAAGGTCCCGGAGGCGCGCGCGCTCGAGGTGATGCGGCTGCTTTCGCTGATCAATGAGCAGATGCTGTTTGGCCATTTCGATCTCTGGGAGCAGGAAGGCGCCATCATGTTCCGCCAGTCGCTGTTGCTGGCCGGTGGGGTCGAGCCGTCGAGCCAGCAGGTCGAGGTGCTGCTGTCGTCGGCGCTGGAGGCCTGCGAATGCTATTTCCAGGCGTTCCAGTTCGTCGTCTGGTCGGGCACTTCGGCCAAGGATGCGTTGGCCGGCGTGCTGTTCGAAACCTACGGAAACGCCTGACCGTCGATGAGTTCGAGCGACTCGCGAAAACCTGAGATCAGCTTTGCCGATTTCGACCGTGTCGACATCCGCGCCGGCACGATCGTCGAGGCCGAGCCTTTTCCCGAGGCGCGCAAACCGGCGATCAAGTTGAAAATCGATTTCGGTCCCGTGATCGGGGTGAAGAAATCCTCGGCCCAGATCACGAAATACTATACGCCCGAAACCCTGATCGGCCGGCAGGTGTTCGCTGTAGTCAATTTCCCGCCGCGTCAGATCGGGCCATTCATGTCGGAAGTGCTGACGCTCGGCTTTCCCGATGAAGAGGGCGCCGTCGTCCTTGGCGCGATCGAGCGCCAGGTGCCGGACGGCGGCAGGTTGTTCTAGCTGCGCTGGTTGCTCAGGCGGCCAGTTTACGCTTGGTACCCAGCGCCTCTTCGACCGTTTCCATGAACATTTCCCCGCAGGCTTTCCAACTGTAGCGCATCGCGCGTTGCCGCGCCTCGGCGCGGTCGACATGGAGCGCGGCGAGCGCGGCCTTGCGCAAATCGTTCGACACCGCGCCGCCAACGCCGTCGCCGACGATGTCGATCGGTCCGGTCACCGGATAGGCTGCGACTGGGGTGCCGCTGGCCAGCGCCTCGATGATGACATTGCCGAATGTGTCGGTGCGGCTGGGGAAGACAAAAACATCGGCCGAGGCGTAGATCTCGGCCAGTTCGTCGTTCGGGCGATGGCCGAGGAAATGGGAATTGGGATATCTGGCCTTCAGCTTCGCCATTTCCGGCCCTTCGCCTACGACCACCTTGCTGCCGGGCAGGTCAAGGTCGAGGAAGGCCGGCAGGTTCTTTTCGATCGCGACGCGGCCGACGCAGAGGAAGATCGGTCCGGGAAATCCCAGGTCCTTTCTTTTATCCGGCCGAAAATGATCGGTGTCGACGCCGCGCGTCCATGGCCGGAGCTTGGTGAAGCCGCGCGCCGCAAGATCGTCGGCAAGCGACTGGGTGGCAACCAGCGTGCCCTGTCCTGAATTGTGGAAATCGCGCAGCCAGCGATAGGCCCATGCTTCAGGCACCGGCAGGCGCGCGCTCAGATATTCCGGAAAACGTGTGTGATAGCTGGTCGTGAACGGACGGCCGGCGTTGCGGCAGTGGCGCCGCGCCATGATGCCAAGCGGTCCTTCGGTGACGATATGGATGTGGTCCACCTTGCGCGCCTCGATCAGCTGCGCCACCCGGTGCGGCGTCGTCAGCGCCAGCCTGATGTCCGGATAGGTCGGCAGCGGCAGGGTGCGAAAGATGTTCGGCGTCAGGAAATCCGTCTCGATATCGAAGAATTTCAGGGTCTCCGAGAGGCGCTCCAGCGTGTGGACGACGCCGTTGACTTGCGGCCGCCAGGCGTCGGTGACCATCAGGATGCGCATGGCGGCCCTTTGCCGGAAAGCTTGATTGCCGTGCCGCGGTGCCTGAACGGCAACCACGCCGCCGCTCTGGCCTCGCACCAGCGCACCCGAGCGGGCGCGGGGTCGAAATGAGGCCGCAGGGCCGAATCAAGCAGGATCGCGCGCTTCATTGACGCTCTTCACCATGGTTTCATGACGGGCGGATGAAGGCCGCCTCCGCTCCGTCAGGCCGGAACCTTGATCACCGCCCGCAGACCGCCGAGCGGGCTACGCTCGAGGACGATATCGCCGCCATGGCTGCGGGCAATGTCGCGTGCGATGGAGAGGCCAAGGCCGGTGCCGCTGGCGTCGAGGTTACGGGCCTCGTCAAGCCGCACGAAAGGCTTAAACACCTCCTCGCGCTTTTCGGGCGGAATGCCCGGACCATCGTCGTCGATGGTGACGAGCAGCGAACCACGGCCATGATTGGCGTTGATCTCCACCGTCTTGGCGTAACGGAATGCATTGCCGACGATGTTGGACAGGAGCCGGGCAAAGGCATGGGGGCGCACATGCACATGCGGATCGCCGACAAGCACGGTCGACAGCTTGCGCTTGCGCAGCGCGGCTTCCTCGCGAAGCTTGTCGAAAAAGGCTTCGAGATCGAACCGACCGGCGTCTTCCGAGGCTTCGCCGCGTGCAAAGGCAAGATAGCCTTCCAGCATCGACTGCATGTCGTCGATGTCCTGGTCGAGCGCCTGGGTATCGGCCGCCTTGGTCCCCGCAAGCGCCAATTGCAGCTTGAAGCGGGTGAGGATAGTCCTCAGATCGTGACTGACGCCGCTCAGCATGGCGGTGCGCTGCTCGAGCTGGCGTTCGATGCGTTCGCGCATCTGGATGAAGGCAAAGCCGGCGCGGCGGACTTCCTCGGCGCCGCGCGGCCGAAAATCGCGCGGCATCGGCCGGCCTTTGCCGAAGCTCTCGGCCGCCTCGGCCAGCGTCAGAATCGGCCGGATCTGGTTGCGCAGGAAGGGAATGGCGATCATCAGCAGCACCAGTGAGGTGCCGACCATCCAGATCAGGAAAATATGGGTGTTCGACGCATAGGCCTGGCTGCGGCGCACGAAGACACGCAGCACCTTGTTCTCGAGCTGGACGCGGACCTCGACGATGTTGGAATTGCCGACCGTATCGATCCAGAACGGACGGTTTATCTGTCGGGTGATCTCGGACGAAAGGATCTCGTCGAGAATCGAGAAGAACGGCTTTGGCCCGGGTGGCGGCAGCGGGTCGGGCGGCAGGAGGTCGACCTTCAGCTGCATGCGATCCTGGGCGATGCGGATGACGTTGGCGTAGTCGGCGTCATGCGGATAGGTCTCTATGAGGTCTATAATGGCGGCGATGTCGCGCACCGTGGCCTGCGACAGGCGCTGCGTCACGGTCTGCCAGTGGCGCTCCATGAAGACAAAGGCGACGACCGACTGCAGCATGATCATCGGCGCGATGACGATGATCAGCGAGCGGGCATAGAGCCGCTTCGGCATGTAAAGCGACACCAGGCGCCAGAAACGGTTCCAGGCGCGCGGCACGGCCTTCAGCGCCCGCGTCGCGCGAGCGCTCAAGCCGCCATTTTCCGGCCGTTCGAGTTGCGTGGTCGCCATTCGTCTTTTCGCTCACCGGCGGTCCGGCAAAGGACCGCTGTCGGCGACATTCTATTCCACGCTGAGCCGATACCCAATACCGCGCACCGTCTGTAGCCAGACCGGATTGGACGGATCGCGTTCGATCTTGCGGCGCAGCCGGTTGATCTGGACGTCGATCGTCCGCTCGCCGACCTCGGACTCGTCGCCGACAAGCTCATGCCGCGGTATCGTCTCGCCGGCACGCGCAGCGAAGATCGCCAGGATTTCCTGCTCGCGGTCGGTCAGCTTGAGCGCTTCGCCGCCGCGCTTCAACTCACGCCTGGCGATCTGGAACGTATAGGGCCCAAAGACCAGCTGTTCGACCTTGGGCGTCGTCGCGGGGCCGCCGCGGCGCAGGATATTGTTGATGCGCAGGATCAGCTCGCGCGGATCGAATGGCTTAGGCAGATAGTCGTCGGCGCCGGCCTCGAGCCCGCTGATCCGGCTGTCGGTTTCTGAGAGCGCGGTGAGCATCAGGATCGGCACGTTTTTTTCTGCCCGCAGCGCCTTGGTGAGGTCGACGCCGCTTTCACCCGGCATCATGACGTCGAGCACGATCAGATCGAAGTCGAGGCCGGCGAGCTTGCGCCGCGCCTCGCCGGAATTTCCGGCGACGGTCACGCGAAAGCCGTTTTCGGTCAGATACTGTTTCAGAAGATTGCGAATTCGGGTGTCGTCGTCGACCACCAGCAGATGCGGCGCGTCGTCCTCCGGCGCTGTCGGATGATCAACCCTCTCAATGGTCTCCATGGCTTTTCCCTGACATCTTTGCGGGCACAATGTCGATCTGCGCCCTTAGTTCCGGATTGACCATCGCTTCAAGGAACCGTTCGATAACGGCGCGTTCGGTGGCTCCGGAATCTTCCAATGCAGCATGGATGCGGCGCGACTGTGGCCGCGCCAGTGCCAGCGCCAGCGCACGGCCCTTGGCCGTCGGATAAAGCTCGCGCTGGCGGCGGTCGCGAGGGCCCTGCAATTGCACGATATGGTCGGTGTCGATCAGTTGCTTGAGCACGCGCGCCAGGCTCTGCTTGGTGATCTTGAGTACATCGAGGAGTTCGGCGACCGTCAGCCCGGGCCGGCGATTGACGAAATGTAACACCCGATGATGGGCGCGGCCAAAACCGTAATCGGCCAGGATCTGGTCCGGATCGGAGGTAAAGTCGCGATAGGCGAAGAAGAACAACTCGATGATGGCGAAATCGATGCCGTCCTCGTCGGTGATCGCCGTCCTGATCGGCTCTGCGGCTGCGTGGCTCGTCATCTTTTCTCCGTGTGAAGCAGGAAATTATGTCAGCACTATTGACGTATTTTCCGCGCGATGGTAATTTTTGGCAAGCTTTTCGGCGGATTGCGAACGAAAAGGCAAGCGAAGCTGTTTTTTCCGGAACTTCCTGAGTTTGCCAGACCTTAAATATCCGCCTACGCTTTGAAACAATGGCCGCCTGCAGCGGCGAAACGAAACGACGCAATAATGTGCGGGCTGCCGCCCGCGGGAGGTTACCATGGCATCCGTTCCCTTCGACCAACTGGACGGCTTTATCTGGATGAACGGCGAATTCGTCAAATGGGCCGACGCCAAGATCCACGTCTTGACCCACGGGCTGCACTACGCCAGCGCGGTATTCGAGGGCGAGCGCGCTTATGGGGGCGAAATTTTCAAGCTGACCGACCACACCGAACGCCTGCATGAATCGGCGCGCCTGCTTGGCTTCAAGATACCCTACTCGGTAGCCGAGATCGACGACGCCTGCCGCACGCTGTTGAAGAAGCAGGGTTTCCAGGACGCCTATGTCCGCCCGATCGCGTGGCGCGGCAGTGAACAGATGGGCGTTTCCGCACAGAACAGCCGGATCAACTGCGCCATCGCCATCTGGCAGTGGCCGAGCTATTTCGACCCGGCGCAGAAGCTGAAGGGCATCCGCCTCGACATGGCCGAATGGCGCCGCCCCGATCCACGCACCGCACCGTCGAAATCGAAGGCGGCCGGCCTTTACATGATCTGCACCATGTCCAAGCATGCCGCCGAGGCCAAGGGCTATGCCGACGCCATGATGCTCGACTGGCGTGGCCAGGTGGCGGAAGCGACAGGTGCCAACATATTCTTCGTCAAGGACGGCAAGATCCATACGCCCGAGCCTGATTGCTTCCTCGACGGCATCACCCGCCGCACGGTCATCGGCCTTGCCAAGGACCGCGGTTTGGAGGTGATCGAGCGCGCCATCATCCCGGAAGAGCTTGAAGGCTTCCAGCAGTGCTTCCTCACCGGGACGGCGGCCGAGGTCACGCCGGTCTCGGAGATCGGTCCGTACCGATTCGAGGTCGGCGAGATCGCCAAGACACTGATGAACGACTATTCTGCGGCCGTTCAGCCCAAGCACGCGATTGCTGCAGAATAACGAAAGTCACAGCTTTTTTAATCAGCAAGGGCGGTTTTCGGGCCGCCCCTTTTATTTAAGCGTTTGCGCATTTGACTTTCATTCAATTCGGCGTCTCATGATGGCGTCGGCCCGGGAGGCTGGCAGCTATGGAGGGACTCGAAATATGGATATGAACACGCTTCTTCCGATCATTATTCAGGTGATTACCGGTATCATCGGTGGTCAGGCGGTGGGTGTGGCTATCAAGACTGCGGCGATGGGGCAGCTTACCAAAATCCTGGGCGGCGCTGTCGGCGGCATCGGCGGTGCGGCCATCCTCAACAGTCTGCTGGGCGGCGCGGTCGATCCGGCAGCAGCGGCCGCGGCGGCCGGGACCGGCAGCGCGTTGAACATTCCAAACATCGTTGGCGGTGCCGGCGGCGGCGCCATCCTGACCGGCATCATCGGTGCGGTCATGAACGCGATGAAGAAATAAGCTCCGACGTTTCAGGCTTTTCAAATGGGCGGCTTCGGCCGCCCATTTCGTTTGTCGTTTGTCGTTTGTCGTTGTGGAGCGGTGGACGCCGTTCGCGCGTGTCTCTACATCAGGGCCTGGTTCAAGGTTAGAGCTTTCCTGACGCGTTCGAGGGACGCGCAGCGCTCCGGCAGCGTGAAAGGACGAATATGGGTCAGCTCAACGCCGGCATCGTGCCGGTCACGCCGTTCCAGCAGAACTGTACCATCCTCTTCGACATGGACGACAGACGAGGCGTTGTCGTCGATCCGGGCGGCGACATCGACAAGGTGCTGGCGGCGCTCGAGGACAATGCGATCACTGCCGGCGCGATCTGGATTACGCATGGCCATATCGATCATGCCGGCGGCGCCATGGAACTGAAGGAGGCGCTCGGTATCGAGATCATCGGTCCGCATGCCGCCGACCGGCCGCTGCTCGCCAATCTCGAGCACCAGGCGAAACTCTACGGCATTACCGATCCCGTGCGTAACTGTGTCCCCGACCGGTTTCTTGCCGAAGGCGAGATCGTTTCGTTTGGCTCACACGTGTTTGAGGTCCTCCATTGTCCGGGCCACGCACCCGGCCACGTCGTCTACTATAACCGGGCCGCGAAGTTCGCCCATGTCGGCGACGTGCTGTTTCGCGGTTCGGTCGGCCGCACCGATCTGCCGGGCGGCGACCACGCCGCGCTGATCGCCTCGATCAAGGAGAAGCTTTTGCCGTTGGGCGACGACATCGGCTTCATCTGCGGCCATGGTCCCGGCGGACGCTTCGGCGAGGAGCGGCGGAGCAATCCGTTCCTGATCTGAAACCGCTTGCCGGACACAAAAAAGCGCGGCCTGTGCGACCGCGCCTTTTTCCGGCAGGAAACTGCCTCCGTTAATTGGCGGTGCAGAAATGCTGTTCGCCGTCATAGCCGGTGAACGTGCCGGTACGCGCGTTGAAGCTCTGGTAGCGATCCGAGCAGTATTCGTACCAGCCGCGGGTCCACGGCTCTGCATAGCTTTCGGCATAGGCCACTCGCGGCTGCACGTAATAACGGCGCACCGGGGCAGGCCGGTAGTATTCATCATCATAGGCCGGGTCGTAATAGCGGGGCTGCGGGCTGGCGAGCGCACCGCCGATCAGGGCACCGGCCGCAAGGCCGAGGACGCCGGCGGCAACGGCGTCGCCGTTGCCGTGGTGGCGGTGATGGCGCCATTCATCGGCATTGGCCGCGGGCAAGGTCGCAAGCGTGGTCGCAACGACTGCGGCCGACAGGACGGCAGTCTTGAAAATTCGGTTCATGTCGGTCTCCTTCGTGCCGGCCCGGGGGGATGCGGTCCGGCTTTAGCGAAGATTAATATGCGACCGTGGCTGAACGGGGGCTGAACGAAATTTGACCAGGCGGTTCATCTAACTGGACGGTTCAAGCGTGCGGCAAACACCGCAGGCCAGACCGGCCCACGTCCATTCTGTCCAGGGCTGGTTCAGCCGATCGACAGGTTGACGGCTTTCGGACCCTTGCCGCGCTTGTCCGGCTCGGTGTCGAATGTCACTTTCTGCCCATCCTCAAGACCGGGAAGACCCGACGCCTGCACGGCCGAAATATGGACGAAGACATCCTTTGCCCCGTCGTCCGGCGTGATGAAGCCGAAGCCCTTGGCGTGATTGAAGAATTTGACGGTGCCGGTCTGCGGCATGGGAAGCTCCTTTGATCCCACAAGTCCAGTCTCGGGCCGGCAAATGCCCGGACGGAAATTTGTCCTTTATTTTAGTGCCATCGGCAAGAGAAAGTTTTGCGGGTACCGGCAAGCATCCCGGAACACAAAAGGCGCGACGAAAACCGCCGCGCCTTTACAGAATTCAAGTTCACTCAAAAAGCCTTGCAGCATCCTCACACCCCGAAAGGACGCGCGGCACGCTGTGGTTTCAGGCAGCGCGGAGATTGACCGCTTTCGGACCCTTGCCCATGCGGTCGGGCTCGACATCGAAGGTGACCTTCTGACCGTCGACGAGCGTGCGCAGCCCGGAAGCCTCGATCGCCGAGATGTGGACGAACACATCCTTGGCGCCGCCATCGGGCGTGATGAAGCCGAAGCCTTTGGTAGCGTTGAAGAATTTAACGGTGCCGGTCTGGGCCATTGGGGAAACTCCTTCACCCGTGTCAGTCTTGGTGGTTCCGCCCGCCGCCTGGCGCCGTGGGCAAGTCCCGGTGGTTGCTTCGGCAGTCATGCATTGGCGCATGGTAAAACCCCCCGCCGAAAACGGGGCTGTCAGAGATTCACAGTATCGGGGAAAGGTCGTCCAAAACGTTCCGCTCTCCGGGTCGCAAATGCCCGAACACAAAATTTATCGCACGGAAACGTGATGCTTGCAAGACAGAGCCGCGGGCGGCCCAACAGGCGCATCCCGACGCATCGCACCGATAGCCCCGGTTCTCTACGCGGTCATCGGCCAGACGCCACCCAGGCATGGTCCAGCAAGCGGGACCGGCGCTGTATTGGCCTGGCGCCGGCCGGGTTCGTCATGCCGCCAGTTGCAAACAGGGGTTGCATTTGGCAGCGGAATGACGAGGATCGGCCGGACGCAGGCACCATTTGCGCAGGCAGGAATTTCGAGGGAAGGAACAGTCATGCGGTGTCTTGCGGCAAGCTTTCCGCGGCAGGTCTTTTCCATCCTGTTCCTGTCGGCAATTCTCGCAGCCTGCACCGTCGTGGTCGATGAGGGGCCGCGACCGCCACGGCCGGGGCCGCAATTCTGTACTAAGCAATACGACCCGGTCTGCGCGAGGCGCGGCGGCGACCGCCAGACATTCGCCAATGCCTGCCTTGCCGAACGGGCCGGATACCGCATCATTCGCGATGGCGAGTGCCGCGGCGGTGGTGGTGGCCGTGAGGAGCAGACATTCTGCACCCGCGAGTACCGCCCGGTCTGCGCCCGTCGCGATGGCGAACTGCGGACATTCCCCAATGAATGCGAAGCCCGCGTAGCGGATTATCGCGTCGTCGATGACGGGCCTTGCTAGTGCGCCGACCTGCAACTCGGCCGGACAAGCACCATCACCATCTGCGGGGCCGGCGCAGAGCTCAGCGTCGTTCCCGTTGGGGATGCGCAGGCGATGCGGATCAGCGGCATCATCAGCATGTGAAGCAGCGTGGCGGCGCGTCGGCTCAGTTGGCCGGGTTGTCGACCGGTTCGAGATTGTCTTCCGTGGTGACCCGCTCATAGGTCTCCTGCTCGCTGCGGATGCGATATTGCGGCGAGCCGTCCTTGACCGGCAGCCGACTCTTGATCTGGAACAGCTCCGCGGTCTTTTGGGCAAGGCCGGTGCGGCTCTTCATGCGGACCGTCTGGCCGACGGTGAAGATATGCGCCGGCGTGTCCGTGCGCCGCGCACTCTGCTGGAAGCGGATCATGTGACATTCTCCTGGTCGTGCCGAAGCGCTGCCTCGAGTTCGGCGTGGTCGATGGCGACAAGGTGGCTGGTCGGGCTTTTCACCGTCCTTGCCGGCAGATGGATGAAGGTGGCGACGCGGCGCCAGGCAGGCCACGACATGCCGATCAGTTCCTCATCGTGGTCGATGTCATAGTCGCCGGCCGGCTGCATGCCATCCAGCCCGCCAAGCACGAAAGGTGCCGCGAAATGCGCGATGGAATGGGTGGTGCGAGCAGACATTCTTGTGCCTCGAAGTTCTCGCTTGTGTCTTGAAGTGCTCCTGCCTTGAAGTTTCTTTCCGGCCTGGCCCCGGAAGCGGAGCCTGCATTGCGGTTCCAGGTGTCGGCGATTTGGATAAGTTTGACGGGCCGAGAACCCCTGACGCCGCGGGGCCAAGCATGACCCAAAACGGTTTCATATCAGTAGTCTGAAAATACGGCTTATTCAAGAAGTTTTCGACCTATTGCCCCTACCAAGGTAAAATTACTTTCTATATTATCTGCAGAACGGTGATACGATCCCGGTGCACCTCAAAACTTGTTTGAAGAATTTCCGGAAGAATTCCTCCGGCATTTTGTATTTGTCTAGCAATGGAAGGAAGAGAGTCATGAACTCCGCAAGAACACCGGATGTCCCGACAGTTGCAGTTATTCCCGTCGCAAAGCCGATAAAGGTCTTGTCGCCACGCCTCACGATAAGAAGCGACGAGGCGGCAAGGCGAAGGATTGCCGACACCGACGGCACGGCGCGGCGGGCGCGCCAACTTGCCGAAAGCAACCGCCTGATTTGACGCGCAAGCCATGACGCTCAATTTTCCCAATCCCAGCCGCTCCTATGATCCGGCGACCAGGCGCATTCGTTTCGTCGGCCATGACGGCATGCTCGAAGTCCCGTTCTTTGTCGAGGTTGCGGCACTTTCGGCGGCAAACCCCGCTGCAAGCGGAGCCGAGGCCGAATACCTCAGCGCCTTCGATGCCAAGCGTTCGTCGATTTACGATGTTGCGCGACAGGCCTACTCGCACGGCCGCAAGAACATGTATGTGCTGACGCCGGCCGACTTTCGGTAAGTTCCCCGAATTCGGAGGTTTGCTTGGTAGCGACCGCCGTCTGCTCTTGCACGTGCCGCGGCGATGGCCTAGATCGCGGCAGGGCGGACAACACGGCAGGTTTCCCATCACCAGAGACCCGAGACAACCGGCAGGCGCACGTTACGGCTCAGGCGGGCAGCCACCACTGGGACTTGACCAGCGTGTGCAGCAGGCGCTGCAACTGCACCAGGCGGGGCGCCGGCAGGAAGCCGAGGCGCTTTACCGTCAGGTGCTGGCGCAAAAGGCCAGCCACCCGGCAGCTGCGCATTTTCTCGGGCTTCTGCTGCACCAGACCGGGCGCAGCGCCGAGGGGCTGGCGCTGATCGAACAATCGGTGCGTTTGCAGCCGCACAATCCGGATTTCCTCAACAATCTAGGCACCGTGCTGCGCGACCTCGGCCGGGTAGCGGCCGCCGCCGATCTCTTCCGCAAGGTGGTGGCGATTCGGCCGGACCAGCTGGCGGCGCGTGACAATCTCGGCTCGTCGCTGAAGCAGCTCGGCCAATTCGAAGGCGCCGAAGATATTTATCGCGGCACGATTGGCCGCAACCCGTTTCATGTCCGCGGCCGCGTCGGGCTTGCCGAAACGCTGCAGGAAGCGGGCCGGCTCGATGAGGCACTGGCTGTTTTTCGCGAGGCGCTGACGATCCGGCCGAAGGACGCCGATCTTTTGCACGGCCTGGGCGTCGGGCTGATGGAAAAGGGCAATCTCGACGAGGCTGCGGATCTTTTCAGGCAGGCACTGGCGGTGGACCCCGGCATGGCCAGGGCCTGGCTGATGCTTACCCAGGTCAAGCGCCAGAAGGAGCGCGACGCCGAGCTTGCCCGCATGGAGGCGGAGCACACCAAGACGCCGCAAGGCAGCCTGGCGCGCATGCAGCTTTCCTTCGGCCTCGGCAAGGCCAATGACGACCTCAGGGATTATGGCCGTGCCTTCGACTATTTCGCCGAAGGCAATGCCATTCGCCGCCAAGGCATCGACTATGACGCCGGCAAGACGCGCGGCGAGTTCGAGGCGATGAAGGCGGTGTTCGACAAGGCCTTTTTTGAAAAGCACAGGCCGAGCGGGATCGCCGACGACACGCCGATCTTCGTTGTCGGGATGCCGCGTTCCGGCACCACGCTGGTCGAGCAGATCATCGCCAGCCACCGCCAAGTCTATGGCGCCGGCGAGCTCAGCATTTTGAAGACGGCGGTCGGCAAGCAATTTCCGCTCAGCATGAAGGGCGGCTTTCCCTGGGGCATCGTCGATCTTCCCGACAAGGCCTATGCCGAGGCCGGCCAGGCCTATCTCGACATGCTGCACGCCCGCTATCCGGGTTTTCGGCACGTCACCGACAAGATGCCCGGCAATTTCCTCCTGGTCGGCTTCATCCACATGATGCTGCCGAAGGCCAAGATCATCCATTGTGCGCGCGACGCGGCGGCGACCTGCCTGTCGATCTACAAAGTGCATTTCCGCGGCGACAGCCACCGGTATGGCTACGACCTCGGCGAGCTCGCCGATTTCCACAATCTCTACACCGATATCATGGCGCACTGGCACGCCGTGCTGCCTGATGTCGTCCACGACGTTCGCTACGAGGATTTCGTCGCAGACCAGGAAGGCCAGTCGCGGGCGCTGATCGCCCATCTCGGACTGCCGTGGGACGATGCCGTGCTGTCGTTCCACCAGACCGACCGGCCGGTGCGCACGGCGTCGGCCGCGCAGGTGCGCCAGCCGATGTACCAAGGCTCGGTCGATCTGTGGAAACGCTATGGCGACCGGCTCAAGCCGCTGCTCGACCGACTAGCGTAATGCGTTGCGCGGCCTACAGCTCCAAAAACGGCTGGAAGCCGCCAAAGATCATGCGCTTGCCGTCGAACGGCATGGTCTCCCAGTCCTGCTTGAGACGAGGATCGGCCATCACCTTGGCCATCACCACGTCACGATGCTGCCTGGATTCATAGACGATCCATGAGAAGATGACGACCTCGTCGTCCTTGGCCTGTACGGCGCGCGGGAACGAGGTGATCTCGCCATAGGGCACGTCGTCGCCGACGCATTCGACATAAGCAAGAGCACCATGCTCCTTCCAGACGGCGCCGCCGGTCTCCGCCAGCTTCTTGTAGGCGTCGAGCTTTGCCTTCGGCACGGCAAGTACGAAACCGTCGACATAGGACATCTGACTTCCTCCATGTGATTGTTTTCCTCTCCCTCTCGAGCGGGGAGAGGTGATTTCAGACACAGCCTGTGTGGGATGTTAAGCTGCTTTCACCGGTGCGTTCATTGCCCATTCGATGCCGAACGGATCACGCATATTGCCCCAGCGGTCACCCCAGAACATCACCTGCAACGGCACGACTTCCTCGCAGCCAGCCTCGATGGCCCGTTTCCACCAGGCGTCGATGTCGTCGCTGCCGAGATGGAGCTGCATGGTGTAGCCCTGAGGCTTCACAGCGGCCATTCCATGCTCGGGATAGAAGTCGGAAAGCATCAGGGTCGAACCGTTGATGTGGAGATGGATATGCATTGTGCGGCCCTGTTCGTCCGGCGGATAGGCAAAGACCTGGTCGGCACCGAAGGCCTTTTGGTAAAATTCTGCGGCTTTGAACGCACCGTCCAGCTGAAGGTAGGGCGTCAATCCGCCAAGCACTTTGGCGGCGGGCTGGGTCTGCGGCTGGTCATTCATGTCATGCTCCTCTTTTCGTCTGGTTTGCCTCTGCGAACCACAGGACGAACGAAACGGCGACGATCCTACACCGCCGATGGTTTTTTGGATTCGAAATGGCGCCTGCCGCGATGGCCAACTGCCAGCTCTCAACCTTCGATGCGAATCCGCGGGCTGTTTTGCGCGTCGACGACGATCTCCGGCCAGCCAATATCTTTGCGCAGCTCGATCGGCAATGAAAGGATGGCGCGTTCGCTGCGATAACGGGCGCGAGCCGTCGAGTAACGCGTCACGGCGTGACCTATGGATGACAGAATAGACATGATGCTTTCTCCTCGATTGGCGCCGGCATCACCGTGTCGGCGTCCCAAGGACGTGGCATGCGATCATCATCCGACAGAGCGCCGGATTTTTTTCCGCAATTTTCAACCGCCGGCTTCGGCTACCTCCTGGAAGAAAGCTTCCGGGCTGTCGACCTCGGTCAGCCGCCGTTTCTCGATCAGCCAGAAGCGGTTGCCAACAGCTCGGATGAAGGAGCGATCGTGCGAGGCAAGCAGACAGCTCGCCTGATGTTCCAGCAATTCCGCTTCCAGCGCTTCCTGGCCATCGATATCGAGATGATTGGTCGGCTCGTCGAGCAAATAGAAATGGGATTGGCGAGCCTGAGCGCCAGCATCATCAGCCGCGCCTTCTATCCGCCCGACAGCACGCCGATCCTGCGCTCCTGCATGTCGATGCTAACGCCGGCGCCCGCCAGCAGCGAGCGGGCGCGCTGCTCACCGACATCGAATCTGCGCGAGAGCATCGCCAGCGGCGTGTCGTCGCCGCCGATGCCCGACAATGCCTGGTCGCTATAGCCGAGCACGGTCGACGGCGTCACCTTCACGCCTTGCGCTGCCGTTCGCGGCTCGACGATGGCATTCCGGATCAGGCCGATCAGCCGTGATTTGCCGACGCCGTTACGGCCGAGCAGGACGATGCGGTCGCCCTGGCAGATGTGGCGCTTGCCGGTGCTGAGCAGAACCGTGCCGTCAGGTGTTCCGACCACCAGATCGTCGAGCGTGATCAGCACCTTGGCATGGCTGCCGCGATTGGCGAGCTTGATGGCGCCCGCCGATTTTTCGCGGTGTGCCGGCGCTGCCGCCTCTTCCAGGCGCTCTGCCCGCTGGTTGAGCTGCTTGGTCTTGACCGTCAAAAGGTCGCTGCCGGAATTGATGCCGATGTTGTTGAGCTTGGCCGCCTGCCGGCGCAACTGCTGCGCCACTTTCATGTCGCGCTGGAATCTGCGCTCGGTCGAGGCGTCGACCTCGTCCAGCGCAAGCCTCGCCCGCGAATAGGGCAGCGAAAACACCGGCGATTGTTCAGGGCGTAGAAACAGCGTGCGGTTGGTCGTCGCGTCGAGGAACGCCCTGTCGTGGCTGGCAATCACCACCGGCACCTCACGCGGCAGCGCGTTCAGCCAGGTCTCGAGCTGGCTGATCTTGCCGAGGTCGAGATGGTTGGTCGGTTCGTCGAGAAGCAGGACGTCGGGATCGGTGACCCAGACGCGCGCGATCAGCGCCAGCCTTTGCCAGCCGCCGCTTAAGGCCCGCATCGGCCGCTCGCGCATCGGCTGCGGCACGTCCAGCGAATCGAGGACCACGTCGACGCGCCATTGCTCGCTTTCGGCCTGCTCGGCCGGCAGGGCGTCTGCCACCATCTCATGAAAGCCGTGCTCGGCGAGCGCTGCGGGGATGACCTGCTCGACATAGCCGACGCACAGGCCGCGCGTGCGGGTGATGTCGCCTGATGTCGGCTCCATTTCGCCGGTCAGGCACTTCAGCAAAGTGGACTTGCCACGGCCGTTGGCGGCGACGATGCCGAGCCGGTCGCCGGTGCCGATGGTGAGGTCGAGGTTGGAAAAGAGCGGCGCACTCATGGTGACGCCGAGTGACTTGAGGCTGATCAGGGCCATGTCGATTTCTCTGGTCTGTCCGGAGTGATTCCGGCTGATGCACTTGGACGGTGCGCAGGCTGGCCATCAGGCTCGGCGTTGCAGCACCACGAAGGGCGGACCAAAAAATCGAAGCGGGAAGAAAAACCCGGACCGTCTCTGGTCAGCCCTGCAAGCAAGCTCGCAGGGCAGAGACAGGGCCGCGCTGACGGTGGTGGTCGATATTCACGCAGCCCTCCTTTCAAGACGTTCGAGTATAGGGATTGGGTTACACCAGGGGCGGGGCCGATGGCAAGCGGTTGGTCGGGGCCAACCGAAGGGTGACTATCAGACGGACCTCAAGTGGCCACCGCTTGATCCATATTCCTTGTTCAGATCGAGCAGGAAATGCCCGAACACCGTGCTTTTGCCGAGGTCGACAACGATGACGAGAAGGGTGTTGAAGCGCCCGGTGCCGATCAGCACCTGATCGAACCGGTTCCTTGCGTCTCGATAAACATTCCGAACGTCGTTCAAAGAGGGCAGACCGATCTCATCCAGATCTAGCGCGTTGACGTCCAAGGCAGCCTCTGCCGTAGCGGTGACGTCAGTCATAGGCTCAACAAAGCAAGCCTTGAATTCGTCTTCGTCAAGTTGCCGAGTGAAGACCATCACAACGAATGCCTGTCGCTACCGTCCCGGCCGACCAGTCTTGCCAGGGCGGCGCTTCTCACGACGGGCGTCGGCGGGCTCTTCGTAGGAGCCGATGCCGGCACGTTCGCGCTTGACTGGCTTGTCACCCTCGACCGGCTTTTCGGTCCGCCGCACCGTCATCTCGTCGAGTGAGTTTTTCTTGAACAGCGGCTTGGTCGGCTCTCCGGGAATGCCGAAATCGGAGCCGTGCGCCTCTTCGGCCGACTGTTTCTTGAACAGCGAACGCGACACCGCGCCGGCCGGCGTCGGCATGTCGGTGCCCGGACCCATGGCGTCGAGCGAAGGTTTTGCGAATAGCTGCTTCTTGACCGGCACGGCTCCGTCGGCGCCCATCTCGTCGAGCGCGGGCTTGCGGAAGAGGCCCTTGCCGTCGTCATCGACCGCGCGGTGGATGGCGCGGCCCTTGTTGTGCTTGCCCTTTTCGCGGCCCGAAACCGGGCTTTCCATGTCGGCATATTTGGCCAGCGGGTCGTCGGAGATGGACAGCTCCATCTCGCGCAGCCGCTTGATCTCGTCGCGGATGCGGGCGGCCTTCTCGAAATCGAGATTGGCGGCGGCGTCGCGCATCTGCTTGTCCAAGGCGTCGAGATGCGCTTTAAGATTGTTGCCCATCATCGCGCCGGCGCTGTCGGTGAATTGCGAGATATCGGCGCGGACATGATCTTTTTCGTAGACCGAGTCCAGGATGTCCGAAATGCGCGACTTGACCGATTCCGGAGTGATGCCGTTGGCCGCGTTCCACTCCATCTGCTTTTCGCGCCGGCGGTTGGTCTCGGCCATCGCCCGCTCCATCGAGCCGGTGATCTGGTCGGCATAGAGGATGACCTTGCCGTCGACGTTACGCGCGGCGCGACCGATGGTCTGGATCAGCGATGTCTCGGAGCGCAGGAAGCCTTCCTTGTCGGCGTCGAGGATGGCGACGAAGCCGCATTCGGGAATGTCGAGGCCTTCGCGCAACAGGTTAATGCCGACCAGCACGTCGAAGGCGCCGAGGCGCAGATCGCGCAGGATCTCGATACGCTCCAGCGTGTCGATGTCGGAATGCATGTAGCGCACGCGAATGCCCTGTTCGTGCAGATACTCGGTCAGGTCCTCGGCCATCCGTTTGGTCAGCACGGTGACCAGCGTGCGATAGCCGGCCTTGGTGGTTTCGCGGATTTCGCCGACGACGTCGTCGACCTGTGTCTTGGCCGGGCGCACCTCGACCGGCGGGTCGATGAGGCCGGTCGGGCGGATGACCTGCTCGGCGAAGACGCCGCCGGACTGCTCCATCTCCCAACTGCCGGGCGTTGCCGAAACCGCGACGGAAAGCGGGCGCATGGCGTCCCACTCCTCGAAACGCAGTGGCCGGTTGTCCATGCAGGACGGCAGTCGGAAACCATACTCGGCCAGTGTCGCCTTGCGGCGGAAGTCGCCGCGATACATGCCGCCGATCTGCGGCACGGTGACATGGCTTTCGTCGATGAAGACCAGCGCGTTGTCGGGAATGTATTCGAACAAGGTCGGTGGCGGATCGCCCGGCTGGCGGCCGGTCAGATAGCGCGAGTAATTCTCGATGCCGGCGCAGGAGCCGGTCGCCTCAAGCATCTCCAGGTCGAAGCGGGTGCGCTGCTCCAGCCGCTGCGCTTCCAGCAACCGACCGGCCCGTTCGAGTTCGACCAGCCTGTGCTTGAGCTCTTCCTTGATCGACTTGATGGCCTGGTTCAAGGTCGGGCGCGGCGTCACATAGTGCGAATTGGCGTAGATCTTGACGCTCTTCAGCTCGCCGGTCTTCTGGCCGGTCAGCGGATCGAATTCGGTGATCGCCTCGATCTCGTCGCCGAAAAGCGAGATGCGCCAGGCACGGTCCTCGAGGTGGGCCGGGAAGATCTCGATGGTGTCGCCGCGCACCCGGAACGAGCCGCGGACAAAGTTGATGTCCTGGCGCTTGTATTGCTGGGCGACGAGGTCGGCGAGCAGCGCGCGCTGGTCGAGCCGGTCGCCGATCTGCATCTGGAAGGTCATCGCCGTATAGGTCTCGACCGAGCCGATACCATAGATGCAGGAGACCGAGGCGACGATGATGACGTCGTCGCGCTCGAGCAGCGAGCGCGTCGCCGAATGGCGCATGCGGTCGATCTGCTCGTTGATCGAGGATTCCTTCTCGATGTAGGTGTCGGTCCGGGGCACATAGGCCTCCGGCTGGTAATAGTCGTAGTAGCTGACGAAATATTCGACGGCGTTTTCCGGGAAGAATTTCTTGAACTCGGAATAGAGCTGCGCGGCAAGCGTCTTGTTGGGCGCCAGGATCAGAGCGGGGCGTTGCGTCTCCTCGATCACCTTGGCCATGGTGAACGTCTTGCCTGAGCCGGTGACGCCGAGCAGCACCTGGGTGCGGTCGTTGCTGTTGACCCCCTCGACCAGATCCTTGATCGCCGTCGGCTGGTCGCCGGCCGGCTCGAAATCCGAGACCATCCTGATGGCGATGCCACCTTCGGATTTCTCAGGCCGGGCAGGGCGGTGCGGCGTCCACAGCACGCCGTCCTTATGCAGCGGATTGCCGGATTCGATCAGCGCCGACAGCGCCGCTACGGTGGCGGTGACGCCGCCCGAGGCCATGGTCTCGGCGTCCTCCAGCGAAATATCGAGGCCGGCGACAGGGTTGAGACCGGCCGCAGTACGCTCCCGCGCCGAGGCCGCGCCGCCCATCGAGGTGCCACGTGCCGTACGGCCGGGGGAAGAGGAGCGTTCCGGGATCTTTTTCGCCGGCTTCGCTAATTTGCCGCCGACTTTGCCGGAAACGCGCCCTTCCTTCTCGGCTTCCTGCTCGATCTGCTCGGCCCAGTCGGCGATCGAGCCGGCCAGCGGCGCGCCGGTGAACTGGGCCTGCGGCGCCTCGGCAAAGCCGCCCTTGCGCAGTGGCTCCGACGCATCCAGGAAATCGGTCAGCGGACTGCGCCGCTTGGGCGGCGAAGCGCGATCGTCATTCGCCGGCGGCGGCGTTTTCTTGTCGGAGAGTCTGGCCATGGCCCGAATATGGGAGGTATCGGCCAAAATGGAAAGAGCGGAGTGGCGCGTGGCGCGAGGCGCAATTTGCCTCCTGACAGCAGGCTGTCAGGAGGCACCCTCCAAGTTTCCTCCTCAATTAAACCAAAGCGCGAACGTCAGAAACCCGGCGCCGCCGAACTGGCGCTGGATCTGGTTGAACTCCTCGCTGGTGAGAATCTTGCCGCGCTCGAGATAGGGCGCGATGGCCGGGCCGGTGATCGACAGCACCAGGTCGAAGGGCTTCGGCTCGTCGAAGAAGCGCTTCATGTTGATGCCCTTGTCGGCGATGCGGAAATGCGGCAGCAAGCTGCGGCCTTCCAACAGATCCTCGGCCATGGCTAGGGCGGCGAGCCAGGCCTGCACCTGCTGCTCATTGATTTCGAGACCGGTCAGCGGGCTGGCGCCCTTCTGCTGCGGCCCGGGCAGCCATTCGCGGTCATTGTCGGTTTCGGCGCGGATGGCTTTCCAGTCCTCGCGCGACAGCCGGATCATTTCCATGAGATGGCGGCGTGCCGCTTGCCGGCGCTCCGGCTCGACCACTTGCCAGTTGATGAGATGCACCAGGGAGATGAAGTCGGCGAGGCGCCATTCGGACGACAGGATGCCACCATTCATGCCACCGTCCAGCGGCACGAGCGTATCCTGCAGCGGCAGTTTTGCGCGCGGGAACAACATGTGGAAGGAGCCGTCGAACGTGTTTCTGAAATCATGCGCCAGCCAGAAGTCGGCCTGCGCCATCAGGAATTCGGCATAGCCCTGCAGCCAATAGCCGTCGGCGCAGTCGAAGCGGAAGGCGAGGGCGGCATCGGCATCGGCCGGCGCGCCGCCCGTACCCGACAGAGAGGCCATGATAGCCGCGGCGCTTTCGTCCGGCGCGATCGTGCCGTCCTCGTTGAGGTCGATGCCGAGGCGGGTGAGGTCGATGACCATGCCGATCTCCGCGTCGGCGGGTACCGAACCCAGCGTGGCTGCGGATTTCTCCAGCCGGTCGCGGAAGGCGACGAGAATGGCGCGGAACTGTTCGTAGGTCAGCGGCTCGGGATTGGCATTATCCGGCACCGGCAGCCGCATCAGCGGCAGCATGAAGGATTGCGGGCTTTCGAAACCGTGGCGGTGCAGGCCGCCGGCCAGGATCTCCAGCGCGGTGAAGAATTCGCCGGCGCCGGCGGCGTAGGTCGCTGCTGGATCGCCGGGCGCGGTGGCTTCCAGAGCGGCTAGCGCGCCGTCGCGCTCGGCCACGGTTTTTGCCTCGAACAGGGCCGCCGCTTCGGGAGCCGCGGCGCTGGCTGAAGCCAGCGGCAGGAGAAGAATGATGGCGCAAGCCCCCAGCCTGGAAAAACGCTTCATCGTGATCGCCCCTTTTTGTTCGCTCCGCAGTGGATCATACACGCATTTGGTTCGCTGCGCCTGTGGCCCTGTGGTTCACCCATAACAGTCGACGCTTCAATCAATCCGGCGGACGGTCTACACAGGGCAAACGATTGGGCGTCGCGTGTCGAATTATCCGCTTTCCTACAAACTGTCGTGGCTGCCGCGTTTTCTCCGGCCTTCGCTCAATGGTGACGCGCGCGGCTTTGCTCCGGCGGCCGCAACCCTGCTCGAACCGCTGCCGGCGCGGACGGTGCGGTTGGCTTTCGTCGGCGATATCTCGGCGGTGGCCAATCGCAGCGCGCCGGACTGCGACCCGGCGATCGCGGCGCTGTTGGCCTCGGCCGATCTCGTGGTCGGCAACTGCGAAAGCCCGGTGGTGGAACGGCCGAGCGCTGTTTTGGGTACAAGGCTTGGCACGCACCACGCGATGAGCGAGCGGTTCCTTGTCGAGGCGCTGGCCGCCGCCGGCATCCCGCGTGAAAAACTGGTGCTGTCGCTGGCCAACAACCATGTGCTCGACCAGGGTATTGCCGGCTTCGACGAGACCGTCGTCGCGCTGGAGCAATTAGGCGTCCGCACGATCGGCACTGCGGCTCCGGTCGAGCGGTTTGCGGTTGGTTCGCTGACCATAGGCCTTGCCGCCTTTACCTTGTGGCGCAATGCCGACGCGGTCCAGTTCGCTGGCCGTGTCTCGATGGCAAGCGATCCCGGACAATGGCCGCGCGATACAGTTGAGCGTGTCGACCTCCTCTGCGCGGTGCCGCATTGGGACTGGGAATTCCGGCATTTTCCGCGCGCGAAAACGCGGGCACTGGCGCGGCTTCTGTCCGAACATGGCGTCGGCCTGGTCGCCGGACATCATGCGCATGTCGTGCAGCCGATCGAGCGGATCGGCAAGGTGCTGGTTGCCTATGGGCTCGGCGATTTCATCGGCACCGCCTTCGCGCGCCAGCCTTGGCCCGGCCGCATCGGCGCCATTCTCGTCGTCGACATCAGCGACGATCCCGGCACGCGCGGGGCCATCGCCGCCTACCGGCTACATGCCTTTATGCGGCTGCGCGCCGGCGACCGCGAGCGGCTGGTGCCGGTCGAAACGTTGAAGGGAAAATCGAGGCAAAGGGTTCTGGCCCGCCTTGATGCGATCTTCGGTGCCGTGCGCTGACGCCTGCCCTGACGCGGTCCACCAAACCGGCTATCCCTGCTGGCCAGGAAAGGAATTTCTTCGAGCTGCCGGATATCTCCACGCGCCTCGACTACACACCAAGCATGTCCCCGATGATCGTCGACATGGGCGCGATGCTGGTGACGGCGGCACTGGTGATCGGGCAAGGGACGAGGAGGCGGGTTAGTCCGGCTGGGCGGTCAGCAATCGAAGCCGCGTTGGCTACGCATGTAGTCGACCTCTTCCTTCGACATCGACTTGAACATCACACAAACGGTGAAACTGCCAACCTGGTGACCGTTTCTGGTGTATCCCCAGTCGGAAATATCGTCCCGGTTGAATTCGATATACTGGCCAGCCACGACGTTGTGGACACTATGTGGCTCATTCGCCAATATCCCCGCGAATCCGGTTTCGGTCCGCTGGAACGGGATGACCCAGAAGTGTTCGGTCACATCTCCGTCCTTGATCATCACCTTCAGTTTGAAGGTGTCCGTTCTAGGTGGCGGTGTCTGGGACAATGCCAGGAATTCATCCAGGCTGGCACGTGCCTGTGCAGTTGCCACCGCCATATCTGGATCGTCAGGCGCGACTGCGACGACGCTGTCGTCGCCCTGACTGGAGTCCTGAGCCTCGGCAGATATCGGAGCAAGCGCTAGCATCAGGGACAGTATCGCGCGGGACAGGTGCTTCATGGAATGGGCGCCCTTATAATGCTCAGCATCATCATGGATCCGTTCGGATTTTCAATCATAGCGCGAAAGATACCTTGCTTGCAACCGTGGAAATGCTGCTCCTGATGCCGCAACTGCCGCTCTAGTTTTGCTACGCACTCCGGCTATGGTTCTTGCCGGAAGCTCGCGCTATCCCTGAGGCAGCGAGGGGTATCATGATCGAAGAACGAAAGAGGTTTCGCCTGTCGCGGCGGCTGCTGCTGGGTGCGGCGGTGGTCGGCGGGGCGATGCTGTGGGGCGGCACGACCGTGGCGCGGTTGGCGCGCGGTCCGTCCGGGCAGAAGAATTCCGGACGCATCGCCGACATTGACGGCATCGACCTGGCGCAGAAGCCGCTGGAGGGCCCGCCAGCCTACGATCCGTCGCTGCCATGGCTGACCAAGGGCGGCGACATCAACGATGCCAGCGGCCTGTCGATGACGCCGGTCTACGGCGTCGTCGAAGTCAGCGAGGAAGACCATGTCGCGAGCGCGCTCGCCTTTGCTCGCACCAATGGCCTGAAGTCTCGATCGCGGCGGTGCGCCATTCGATGGGCGGCCACGCCTTCGACGACAACTCGCTGGTCCTCGACATGCGCAAATTCAACAAGGTCAGGGTCGACCCAGCGGCGAGAACGATGACCTTGCAGCCGGGCGCACGCTGGCACGACATCCAGAACCTCTTGCACCCGCGCTTCGCGGTCAAGGCGATGCAGTCGACCGACATCTTTTCCGTCGGCGGCTCGCTGTCGGTCAACGCGCATGGCATGGACCACCAGGCCGGCTCGGTCGCCGGCTCGATTCGTTCGATGCGGGTGATGCTGCCCGACGGTTCGGTGACCACCTGCTCACCGGCCGAAAATACCGAGTTGTTCCGCCACGTCGTCGGCGGCTACGGCCTGTTCGGCGTGGTGCTGGAGGCGACGCTCGACATCGTCGACAACGCCGTCTACCGGACCTCGCGCGAGATCATCAAATCGGACGACTTTCCAAGGTTCTTCGCCGAGGTTCTGGAGCCAAACAGGACGATCGGTCTGTTTTATGGGCATCTGTCGACTGCGCCGGGCAATTTCCTCGAGCATATGATCGTCTACCGCTATGACAAGGTGGCCGACCAGCCGCCGGCCGACCAGCCGGCAATCGGCGAACCGGGTTCGGTCGGGCTCAAGCGGGTGATCATCAACCTGGCGAAATGGGGCAGCCTGTTCCAGGAGCTGAAATGGTTCACCGAAAAGACGCTGGAGCCGCAATTCGAGAGCTGCACGGTGGCGCGGACGGCGGCAATGGCCGAGGGCGAGGCCTGCCTCGTCACGCGCAACAATCCGATGCACGATTCCGTGCCGTATCTGTTCAACGATCTGCTCGACGAGACCGACATCCTGCACGAGTATTTCATCCCGCGGGCGGCCTATAGCCGGTTCATCGCGGAAGCGCGCGAGATCCTGCGCAACCAGAGCCTGCCGGTCCTCAACGCGTCGGTACGCATCGTCCACAAGGAGGATGTGGCGCTGAATTATGCGCCGGAGCCGGCCTATTCGCTGGTGCTCTACATCAATCAGCCGACCGACGCCGACGGCAATGCCAGGATGCGGGCGCTAACAAGGGCGCTGATCGATGCGACGATCAAGCATGGCGGGCGTTTTTTCCTGCCCTACCAGCTTCACTACACGGGCAAGGAGCTGCTGGCCTCCTATCCGGAACTGCCGTCCTTCCTGGCGAAGAAGCGGCAATACGATCCGGACGAGCTGTTTTCGTCGACGTTTTATCGCGCCATCAAGGCATTGATCGGCACGGCCTGAGCGGCGGCTATAGACCGTCAGGCAGCTTCGCCGCCAGCCAGTTCGCCGAACGCCTGGCGATGCCGATCGTTGCCGATGCGGCGCGGCCGAGATCGGTCTTGACCACGGCGTAGCCGGCCTTCGTGCGGTAGAGCACGGCGCGGCCGCCATCGACCGCCGCTTCATAGGCCACCGGCCGGACGGCTTCCGTTTCCGTCGCCGTTGCCTGCGTTCCGACCGCGGCACTGGGCCGATGGCTCAGTTCCGGTGGCAGCGGGTCTGTCGCGGCCGTGCTGGCCGTCGTCAATTCGGGGTCCGAAGCGGTCGCCGCGAACTGCGATGACGAAGACCAGTTTTGTGTCCGGCAGATGCCGGAGACCAGCGGATAATCGAAATTGCGCTCGTGCAGCATCTGGCTTTTCATCGCCGCTTCGCATTCGGCGATGGTCGACCATTTGGCGGGCGTCTCGCCGATATATTCGCAAAGCCTGGCGTCGCAATCGCAGCCGACGATGGTCATGGCGACAAGGGCGGTCTTGATCACGGTCTTGTCCCTCCGAGTTGCCTGGCGATGTGCGCAAGACAAGTGCTACGGCATCATCAATCGTTGCGGAACAAGGCGGGATTTGGCCGCGATTGTGGAATGAGCGTGACGGAGCATCACGCAACGTCTTGCCGAGGCCAGCTGTGACCGAAAGGCCTCAGTAATCGTAGACGTGCTCGAGCCTGGCGCCCGCGCTCATCAGCGTCGGCAGCACGATGTGCAGCTTGCGCACGGCGACGGTCAGGCCGGTGCGTCGCGTCGAAGGCTCCGCCGGAAGCGGGTAGCTGAACAAGGCGCGTGCGCCTTCGGGAACATTGATCGCGTCATTGGAAAGCATGGTGACCATGATCTCGTCGTTGCCGCCGATCTCGACGAAGGAGATGCCCTTGCCGATCAGGCGCGGGATCATGTCGGTGAACACCTGGTAGCGCCTGGTGACGAAGACCGCGCCGTCGGCGCCGAGATCGCGCTCCAGCAAGGTGTCGGTCTCGTTGCGCATCGCCTCGCTGACCGGACCCTTGGCCCAGACGTGAATGTCGAGCAAGGCCGGATCGGTGGTGGCGGCGAGCGCCGACTTGATCAGATCGGCGTAGCCCTGCTTGATGGTGTCGGCGAGTCCGAAGGCGAGCTTGCGTTCGCTGGTGCGGAAGGCGCTGTCGTCCGCTGCCGGCTGCACGGCAAACAGGCCGGCACGCTTTTCGGCATAGGGAAACTGGTACCACGGCACCTGGTCGAGAAAACCGGCATAATCGGCCGCCACCTTGGCCTGGTAGATGTCGACGGCGGTACGCTTGCCGGCTGCCGCTTCGGTGACGCGGCCGACCGTATTTTCATAGGCCCACTGGATGGCGTGTTCGATGGTGTGGCTGGTGCCGATGACCACCAGCATCTGGTGATTGTCGAGGTTGAACTTGTAGGTGGAACTGGCGCGGATGACCATCGCATAGTCCTGCCAAAAGCGGCCGATATAGGAGAGATAGGGAAAACCGCTCGGTTGGTTGTTGTCGACGAAGCCGGCATATTCGCGGGCGGCGTAGACGATGGCCCATTCCGGATAGGTGAGAAAGGTCGATTCCTCCGGCCGCTGGTAGCCGGGGATCTCGGCACGGATCTCGTCGGCCAGTGCCTTCGGCGGGGCACCCTCGGTGGCGCCCGGCAATGGTGTTGTGTCCAGCGACGGCGTCGTGAGAAAGCCGTAGGCCAGCCCGGCAATCGGGATCAACACGAGAATGACGACGAGCCAGAGGATCGCCTTGATGATGCGCTTTATCAAGCGGAACAGGAACATGGCCGGTCAGGCCGTGGCGAAATGGTCGTGCACGCGTTTCGATAGCCAGAACCCGATATAGACGGCGAAGCCGCCGATGACGATGTGCGGCAGGTTGGCGAAGAAGCGGGCCGGGAGTTCGATGTCGTTCAGGGAGCGGAAGCCGTTGATGAAGATGCCGCCATCGAGGCAGCCGGAACCGGTGACCAGGCCGAGCACGCCGTCGAACAGATAGACCGAGCCGAACAGCTTGAAATAGAACACCGCCTGGCGGTACGAGATGAAGGCGGCGGCCAGCGCCCAGACGCCGGAGAAGGCGTGCAGCAAATCGTCATACCATTGCAGCGAGAACAGGCCGAACAGATTGCCGCCGGCATTGTTGAAGGCCGGCACATAGCCGATGGCAACAACACCGAAGAACAGGAAAGCATAGGCAACGGCAAGCTTCTGGAAGAGCGTCATGATGTCCCCCTGCCGTCAGGCTCTCAAACGGGCCACGACGGTAAATGGATAGTAGCTGATTTTGGCGCTGGGTGAAGCGTCGCCGGCAAAACCGTCGGGCGGGGCCACAAAGACAGTCGGCGCCGGGATTTCTCCCAGCGCCTCCCTGTCAGATCAGGACACGGTCGCGGCAGCAACTCCCGAAAGATGTCGCGCCATGCCGGCCTTGATTTTGACGGTCCTGCCAGTCGCTACCCGAGGGCAGTGTCCGTTCCGGACCACGCTGGTCTCCGCTCTTGCGAGCTTTGCCCAGCGCGCCATCGAAGGTTTTTGCCGTCCTTCATGGCAGCATCGGTCCGCCGTCGGCGTTCGCACGCTTTCCGCGGCCCCGTAGGTCTCGGCGTCCATCCCTCGAACTGGCAAGCCTGTTCTCGTTCAGGGCCGTACGGGCCTCAGGAAATCCGCCGTTCCGCTTTGTCTTTCGGCAATGGCGATCGGTAGCCGCCTGAGATGGGTTTAATGTACGCCGGATAAGCGTTTGGCGAAATCGCCGCGAGCCTGTGGATAGCGGGATTATCGGGGACTGACCTGCCAAGATAGCGACTTTCCGATCTCTGCCGCCCGCCGGGATTTACCGCCTCTATGCCGAACCGCATTGCCGGACATTCGATCTTGCCTAGCGGGCCGGCGCGGTCTTCAATGCCGGCAAATGATTGGAAGGCGTGTTCGATGGCCTTGGGGAGGGCGGGCTTGAAGGTCGCGGTGATTCTCAATCCGATCGCCGGCGGCGGCAGGCTCAAGCGGCATTGGCCCGAGATTGCGGCTTCGCTGAAAAGACATTTCGGCGATTTCGAGCTGCGTGAAACGCAGGCCGAGGGCGATGCCGAACGGCTGGCGCTCGACCTTGCCGCCATCGGCTTCGAGCTGGTGATCGCGGCCGGCGGCGACGGCACCGCCAGCGAAGTCGCCGACGGGCTGCTGAAGGCTTTCCGGGAAAGCGGCCGGACGGCCGAACTCGGGCTGCTGCCTTGCGGCACCGGCATCGACTTCGCCCGCGGGCTCGGCCTCTCGAACAATGTTGATCTGACACTGAAGCGGATTGCCGAGGCCAAGCCGCGCAAGGTCGATGCCGGCTGCATCAGCTATGTCGACGACCAGGGCGCGCTGGCCAGCCGCCATTTCATCAACATCGCCAGTCTCGGGCTTTCCGGCGCCACCGACCGTGCCGTCAACGCCGACAAGCGCAAGGGCAAGGTTTCGGCCAAGGCGTTGTTCTACTGGCGCACGGTCTGGGAGTTCCTCCGCTACCGGTTCCAGGAGGTTGCGATCACCGTCGACGACGGTGCCCCGGTCGAGGCGCGCATGGCGCTGGTGGCGGTGGCCAACGGCAAATTCTTCGGCGGCGGCATGATGATCGCGCCCGACGCCGAGCTTAACGACGGCGAGTTCGACATCGTCATCCTGCGCGCCGCCGGCAAGCTGAAGCTGATCTGGGACATCCGCCTGCTCTATGGCGGGCGGCACCGCAACCATCCGGCGATCACCATCCTGCGCGGCAAGAAAGTGGTTGTCGAGCCGCTCGGCGATATGCAAAAGAACGCCGCGCTGATCGACATAGACGGCGAATCGCCGGGTCGCATACCGGCGACGTTCGAGATCCTGCCTGGTGCCTTGATCCTCAGGTACTGAATCAAGCTGTTGAGACTCTGATTCAGGCGATTCCAACTTTGCTTCCGACGATCTGCCCAATCAACTGAAATGAATTAATAATCCGGCTAATCTCAGACTTCGAGCTTAGCCGGGAAACCGGATGCTCGCAGGTCGGTGCCGACCGCGTCCTCGAGTAGCTTCACGATCATGGTCGACCAGGCATTGCCGCCATAGGCCTGCCTGCCCTGCTGAAAGATGGCGTCAACATGTGATGCGAGCGCGAGCGGCACGCCGAATTTTTCGCCCATGCCGAGCGCGAAGCCGAGGTCCTTCAATGCCAGGTCCATGGTGAAACCGATGTCGTAGGAGCCGTTCAGCACCAACTGGCCCTCGGTCTCATGGACGAAGCTGTTGCCGGAGGAGGCGATGATGGCGTGATAGGACTGGGCAAGGTCGAGCCCGCCTTTCTTGGCCAGCATCAACGCCTCGCCGGCGGCGACGAGATGGATGAAGGCCAGCATGTTGGTGATCACCTTGATCACCGCCGCCGAACCGACTGGACCCATCAGGAACGACTTTGCGCATATCGCCTCGATGGCCGGGCGGTGGCGCGCATAAAGCGCTGCCTCGCCGCCGACCAGAGCCGTGAGCTGTCCGACGGCCGCCAGATGCACGCCGCCGGTCACCGGGCATTCGAGCGTCTCGACGCCTGCTGCTGACGCCAGTGCTGCGAGCCGCACGATCTCGTCCTGGCCATTAGTCGACATCTCGATCCAGCTGCCGCCGCTGGGCAGGCCTTCGAGCAATCCGCCGGGGCCGGCCAGTACCGCCTCGCTGACTTTTGGCGATGGCAGGCAAGTGATGGCATTGCCGGCGCGAGCAGCGGCCTCACCCGGACTCTTGGCGGCATCGGCACCAAGCATCACCAGCCGCTCGACGGCCTCGCAGTCGCGGTCGAATACGGTGACGGCAAAGCCTTTGCGGATCAGGCTGGCGGCGAGCTGGCTGCCGAGATGGCCAAGACCGATGAAAGCATAGCTCTGAAGCGCGCTCACGGCATCAACGGCGTCTGCATCATCTGCAAATGCAGGTCCTTGCCGGTCCATGGATGCGCCTCGCAGACGGCTTCGTCGAGCTCGACGCCGAGGCCTGGCTCCTTCGACGGGATGACATTGCCGTCCTGCCATTCGATCTTCTTCTTGAGCAGCTTCGCGTGGAAACCGTCCCACTGTTTCAGCGATTCCAGAATGAGGAAGTTGGGCAGCGTCACCGCAAGCTGGATGTTGGCGGCGCCGACGATCGGCCCGCAATAGCAGTGCGGCGCGACCTGGATGTGATAGGCCTCGGCCATGGCGGCGATCTTCTTGGTTTCGAGAATGCCGCCGGAGCGGCCGAGATCCGGCTGGAGAATGCTCGCCGCGCGGTTCTCGATGACGCGGGCAAATTCAAATTTCGTGGTCAGTCTCTCCCCTGTTGCGATCGGGATAGACGTGCCACGCGCCACCTGAGCCATGACCTCGGGCATGTCGGGCGGCACCGGCTCCTCGAACCACAGCGGGTCGTAGGGTTCGATGGCGCGGGCGAGGCGCAGCGCACCCGAAGCGGTGAACTGGCCGTGCGTGCCGAACAGGATATCGGCGCGGGTGCCGACCGCCTCGCGGATCGCCTTGACCATGCGGGCGGAGAGGTCGATGTCGACGAGGCGCGGCTGGTGGCCGTCGAATGCGGTGTACGGGCCGGCCGGGTCGAGCTTGACCGCGTTGAAACCCTGCTCGACATATTCGAGCGCGCAGGCTGCAGCCAGATCGGGATCGTTGTAGACGTTCTTGCCGCGGGCGTCCTCCGAATGGACGCTGCCGCTGTGCGGGTAGAGGTAGGTGTAGGAACGCAGCGTTTCGTGGATCTGGCCGCCAAGCAGCTTAAAGACCGGCTTGCCGGCCTCCTTGCCGATAATGTCCCAGCAGGCGATTTCGAGCGCCGAGAAACAGCCCATGCCGGACACGTCGGGGCGTTGGGTGAAGCCGGACGAATAGGCGCGGCGGAAGAAGTTCTCGACATCGTGCGGATCGCGGCCGATCAGATAACGTTCGGCCATGTCCTCGACCATTTTTGCGGTGACATGGGCCGAGAAGGTGGCGTTATAGGCTTCGCCATAACCGACGACGCCGCCATCGGTGGTGAGCTTGACGAAAATGAAATACTTGCCGCCGATGCCGGGCGGCGGATTGCCGACAACCCAGGTCTTGACGTCGGTGATCTTCATTTCTGATCCTCCAGAACCAGTTCGGCGCCCTTCCATCCGGTCATGATCGCGGCGGCGTTGGTGTTGCCGGTTATGTTATCCGGAAAGATCGAGGCGTCGATGACGCGCAACGCCTGGATGCCGTGCACTCTGAGGCGCGGATCGACGACGGCGCGCGCCGCGTCCGGCCCCATGCGGCAGGTCGAGGCCGGGTGATAGACGGTGCCCGAGCGCTTCCTGAAATCCTGAATGAGATCCGCATCGGAGGTGATCGATGGACCCGGCAAAACCTCTTCCTCGATAATCTCCGCCATCGCCGGCATCGAAGCGATCTTCCTGACGAATTTCACAGCCGCCAGCATTTCGGCGACATCCACTTCGGTCGAAAAGGCATTGGCAACGATTTTGGGATAATCGCGCGGATTGGCGGAGCGGATCATGATTTCGCCGCGGCTCGACGGCCGGCAATTGGAGAGCCCGATGGAAAAGCCCGGCCATGGATCGGGCGTCAGGATCGGCCGTTCGCCGCTCTTCGGAATGACGGTCGAAAACGCCTGGAAATAGAGCTGCATATTGGGCCGTGCCGCCGCAGGGGCGGTGCGGAAGAAGCCGCCGGCATTGTTCATCGACAGCGACAGCGGGCCCGAGCGCAAAAATACGTACTGCATGCCGACCAGCAGCTTGCCCCACCACGGGCGCAGGATCTGGTTGAGCGTCGGCTGCTTGCCCTTGAAAGTGTAGTTGATGCCGACATGGTCCTGCAGGTTTGCCCCGACATTCTTGTTGGCGTGAACGACAGGAATGCCCAGTCCACCAAGCAGCGCCGACGGGCCGACACCGGAGAGCTGGAGAAGTTGCGGCGAATTGACCGAACCGCCCGACAGGATGATCTCGCGGCCGGCGCGGGCGGTCTTTGTCTCGCCATTCTGGAGATACTCGACACCGACGGCGCGCTTGCCCTCGAACAGGATTTTGGTCGCCAGCGCATTCATCTCGACGCGGACGTTTTTGCGCTTCATCGCCGGGCACAGGAAGGCGCGCGCCGCCGACATGCGGCGGCCGTTCCTGGTGGTGATCTGGTAGACGCCGACGCCTTCCTGCGAGGCGCCGTTGAAATCCGGATTGAGCGGCAGGCCGGCCTGATTGGCGGCGGCGAGATAGCGCTTGGTGAGCGGATGGACGGAGGTCGAGCAGTCGGTGACATGCAGCGGCCCGCCGACGCCGCGCCATTGGTCGGCGCCGGCCTGGTTATCCTCCAGCGCCTTGAACGCGGGCAGCAGGTCGTCGAAGCCCCAGCCGGGATTGCCGGCCGCTGCCCAAGCGTCGAAGTCCTCGCGCGCGCCCCTGATCCAGACCATGGCGTTGATCGAACTCGAGCCGCCGAGCAGCTTGCCGCGCGGCCAGTGGTCGGCATTGCCGGCAAGACCGGGGTCCGGCTCGGCCTTGTAGTTCCAGTTGACGGCCGGGTCGAAGAAGGTCTTGCCGTAGCCGAGCGGCATCTGGACGTAAAAGCGACGGTCGCTGCCGCCGGCCTCGAGCACCAGCACCGAGAAGCGGCCGGAAGCCGACAGCCTTTCGGCCAGGACCGAGCCGGCCGAACCGGAGCCGACGATGATGAAGTCATAGGTCTGCATGGTGGCGGTGGCAGGCTCCGGAATTTGGACTCTACCCTAGACTTGGGCGCGCCGTCGCGTCGCCGGACCTTCCGGCATCGCTTGTGAAAAAAGCGACCGGCGCGCGACCTGAAGCGGTTCTGCCTCGCGCGCCAGACCTATCGCTGTTTGAATTCATAGCGCATGATCGGGCGGGCCGGCGTCCTGCAAGCCACGACCCTGAACCCGGCGCGCACAAAGGTGGAGGCATATCCGCTGCCGGAAGCACTCGGCGATATTTCGGCGTCTAACGGATAGGCTTCGAGCGCAGGCGCATTTGCCCGCCTTGCGAGTTGCACTGCCTGTGCAATCAGCTGGAATGTCACGCCACGCTTGCGGTATTGTTTTCGCACGTAGAGGCAGGACAGAGACCAGACCGGCCTGTCGTCCACGCGCTTGAGCTGCCATAGCCGATCGAGCCAGGGCAGGGCATCTCGCGGCGTCACCTGGCACCAGCCGACAGCCACATCGCCGTCGAAAGCAAGCAAACCTGGAGGCGGACCATGCTGGACGGCTTGCCGGAACGCTGCCTTGTTTTCCTCGCCGGGTCTCTTTCGATAAGAACGACCGATCCGCCCGTACATACACCAACAACGACTGCAGACGGCGCTGTCACCGAACAGGTCCTCGAGCGCCAGCCACAGATCGGGCGTTAATGGGCGAATGCTGAGTTCCATGTCAGCCGTCATCCGCTACCTATCTTGCCCAGTCTAGTCTGAGCTGCGCGTTAGCGCATCATAGGTTGCGGTCCATGCGGTGATATTCGAAGCGAGGGTTCGCTCAGCATCGCGCCGTGCTCCGGCTCAGCGCAGAAAACCGAGTACGGCCTCTATGAATTCGGCAGGGTACTCGACGTTCGACAAGTGGACCGCGGGCAGGACAACCAGTTTCGCGCCGGGCACCGTCGCCGCGATCAGCTCGCTATGGCTGGCGGCTGTTACCGTGTCGTGCCGGCCGGCGATCACCAGCGTTGGCCTGGAAATCAGCGCCACGGTTCGGCGAAGGTCCGCATCGCGAACCGCCGCGAACAAACCAGCCAGGCCTTGCCGGTCGATAGCCAGCAGCATGGCGCGAAATTCTTCGATGACGGGCTCGTTGGCCGCCAGCATATGCCCGGGGAACCAGTTGCCCAGGAACATCTCGGCGGTTTCCGACATGTCCGGCGCCTGCAGCACGGCCGCAATCCGCTCGTCAAACTGCTTTGCCGGTCCGAGGTAGGACGAGGTGTTGCTCAGGATCAAGCGCTCGATCCGCTCGGGCGCGTGGATGCCGAGCCACTGCCCGACGAAGCCGCCTAACGACAGACCGAGGAAATGTACGCGTTCAATGCCCAGGGCGTCGAGCAACTCGATCACGTCGCGGCCAAGCCGGTCGAGCGAATAAGCGCCGACCGGAACGCTCGACCCTCCGTGGCCGCGAAAATCATGGCGCAGAACATGGAAATGCTTCGACAGCTCGTCGACCTGCATGTCCCACATCCGCAGTGTGGTGGCGATGGAATTCAACAGCATCAGCACGGGCTTCCCGGCGTCGCCGTCGATGCGGTAGGCGATGCGTGTGCCATCGCCGACGGTCACGAAATCCAGCTCATTCATGGTGAAGACACCTTCCTTCTTGGAGCGTTGAATGTGGCAAAGCCTAGCTGCGGCGCGCTTTTGATGATATTACAAAGATAGGATCATCTCTGTAATAGAAGCTGACATGGCCGAATTCACCCTGCACGACCTGCAATGCTTCGATGCCGTGGTCCGCTGCGGCGGCTTTCAGCCTGCGGCGGCCATGCTGCATCGCTCGCACCCGGCGGTGTTCGCTGCCGTTGCAAAGCTGGAGCGGCAACTCGACCTCGTTCTTCTGGATCGCGGCGGCTATCGCGTGCGCCCCACCGAGGCAGGGCTGTCGTTCCATCGCAGGGCACAATCCCTGCTGCGCGAGCTGGAGGGCTTGCGGCTTCATGCTGCTCAGCTGTCAATGGGCGAAGAAAGCGAGATCCATGCGGTGATCGGCGACCTGTGCCCACGCCCGCAGGCACTGGGCATCCTCGGATGGTTCTTCGCCCAGTGTCCGGGCACACGCTTGCATCTGCACTTCGAGGCGGTGGGCGGCCCGTGGGAACGCCTCTTCGATGACGAAGCCGATTTGATCCTGCACTGGATCGACAAGAGCGATCCGCGGGTGGAATGGATCGATCTGTGCAAGGTGCCCTTCGTTCCGGTAGTGGCTTCGGGCTTTATGCCGGCGCGCATCAAGCACCCAATCACGCAGGATCAGATGCACGCGTTCACCCAATGTGTCATGCGCGACACGGCCCGCCATTCCCCGCAACAAGACTACTTCGTGATCGAGGGTGCGCCTCAATGCATGGTGGCCGATCAGGGCATGAAGAAGGAAATCATCCTGCAGGGCCTCGGATGGGGCCACATGCCCCGCTTCCTGATCGAGGAAGAGCTGCGCGACGGACGCCTGCAATCCATTGCCAGTCGTCATCTGCCAGGCCGCACCGAGGAGTTGGTGGTGGCGCGCCGCCGCGACCGGCCGCACGGGCCGATCTCGAACCGTCTGTGGGATCATATCGAGCAAGAGGCGCCGACATTGCGTCGAGCGCTCGAGCCGCGGAAGCCTGTCCCGTAGCCGAAGCCAGGCTCGGCATCGAGCGTGTTCTTCGAAGCCGTTCAGCGGACGGCCAAACCAGCGGCCTTAATCGCCACATTGATTGCTGCATAATCTGCAGCGCTGAACTGCATCCAATCGCTATTCCCGTTGTTTACGAGGCGCATTATTATGCCGCGAGGAGGTCGCCATTAGCCGTGCTGACCCCGCCCGAAGGTTTTCCACTTTCCGTGGGCAGTCCAACGGCCGGCATCCGCCCTGACAGCGACGACGTAGCCTGCGACTAGCTTCATCTGCAATTCGAAGGACAAGACCATGAATATCGACCGTCGAACGTTCGGCCTCGGCACTCTTAATGCCGGCGCCCTGCTACTTTCCCCGATCAGCCTCTTTGGGACCAACGCTGCGGCTATCGCCGCGCCGCCTCCGGCTTCGCTTGCGAGCGCCCACAGGTTCATGCTCGGCGACCTCGAGATCACGGCACTGAGCGACGGCTACCTCAATCTCGGCCTCGAACTCTTCCCATCCGCCGATCCGGCTGCCGCTGAAGCGCTGCTGGCAAAGGCATTCCTGCCAAAATCACTCCCGACCTCGGTCAATGCTTATCTTGTCACCAGGGGCGACAAACGGGTGCTGATCGATACCGGCACGGCATCGGCGCTGGGGCCCATACTGGGACATCTACCTGAGGCGCTCGCCGCCGCCGGCGTTAGGCCGGAAGAAATCGATACGGTCATCATCACCCACCTCCATCCCGACCATGCCAACGGCCTTGTCGGTATTGGCGGCAAGGTCGCCTTCCCGGCAGCGGAAGTCGTGCTTGCCGCGCCGGAATTCGCTTTCTGGCACGATGATGGGATCCGGTCCAAGGCGCCCGACCAGATGAAGCCGTACTTCGAAATAGCGCGCAAATCGCTGGTGCCTTACCATGGCAAGGTCCGGAAGATCGAAGGCGAGGTCGAGATCGCACCCGGGATCAGCGCGTTGCCTGCGCCTGGACACACGCCGGGGCATCTCGCGCTTCGGATTGGCTCTGGTGACGCCAACCTGCTGCTCTTCACTGACGTAATCCACGCCTCCGCGCTGCAGTTTGCGCATCCGGAATGGGCAATCGCCTTCGACGTGGACCAGGAGGCCGCAATCGCCACGCGCAAGAAGGTGCTCGACATGGTGTCGGCGGATGGCCTGCTCGTCGCGGGTATGCACCTGCCCTTCCCAGGCATCGGTCATGTCATCCGCGAAGGCAACGCCTACGCCTACGTCCCGACGCCCTGGCCCGCTTTGTAAGGCGCCGCCTATTGGTAAGCTCTCGGACGCGCCAGCTTTCTCACCTCGGCATAGAATGCATCGCCGAACGTCAGGCCGCCATACCATGCAGTGGCGTTGACCTGCCCGTGGCATGACGATACGGGATCGGGACAATCGGCTTCGAGAGGATTGGCCAGATGGTGCACTACGCGAACGGGCAGCCGATCGGCGACCTGACGCTGAGGACGCTGGCCATGCCTTCCGACGCCAATGCGGCGGGCGATATCTTCGGCGGCTGGGTGATGGCGCAGATGGACCTCGCCTGCGGCATCCGCGCCGCCGAGCGCGCCAAGGGCCGAGTGGTGACGGCGGCGGTGAAGGAAATGTCCTTCGCCAAGCCGATGAAGATCGGCGACACGCTGTGCATCTATACGCATATCGAACGCGTTGGCCGCACCTCGATGACGCTCAAGGTCGAGGCCTGGGCGCAGCGCTATCTCTCCGACCTGATGGAGAAGGTCACCCATGCCGACTTCGTTATGGTCGCGCTGGACGGCGAAGGCAAGCCAAAGGCGGTTCCGGCCGAAGGCTGACCGGCCTAATTCCAGAAAACGGATTTAAACAGCCGTCTCTCCCGCGCGGGGATGCGGGCAGCGATCCGGCGTGGTTTTTGACCAGCGGGTTCCCGCATGCGCCTGCAGCGCGACCGGCGGGATCTTGGGAGGAAAGACAATGCGTCAACACATGCTGAACACTGCCCTTGCCGGTCGCTTTGCAGCCGTGCTCTGCCTGTCGTCCGCAAGCGCTTTTGCCGAGGTCAAAAAAGGCGATCCAGGCGCCACCTGCACGTCGGAAAACCGCACCATCAACGGACAGGCGGCCAAGTGCGAGATTTGCTCGGCGACGAAATGCGACACCAGCGGCACGACGGTGAGCAATTGCCGCAAGGAGACGACCACGACCTGCACGATTGGCGGCAAGGTGGTCAGTCCCAACCCGAAATGGAACCGGATCGAGAAGCTGCCGAAGAGCAAGATGCAGTTACAGCAGTAGGGCTCGTCCGGAGGAATCCCGACAGGTTCAAACCCTTGCAGAGCAAGGGTTCAGCTGTGCATGGCGTCGAATTTTTCGCGCGCGGCCTTGACGCGCTCAGTGTTCTTGCGTGCCCATTCGCCGAGCGCATCGACCGGCACCAGCAACTCGTAGCCAAGATCGGTCAATTCGTAGTCGACCCGCGGCGGGATGGTCGGGAACACGGTGCGGGTAACGAAGCCGTCGCGCTCGAGCCCGCGCAAAGTGGTGGTCAGCATCTTTTGCGAAATGCCGCCGACGGCGCTGCGCAGCTCGTTGAAACGCAGCGGCCCGTTGCCGAGCTTGCCGACGACGAGCACCGTCCATTTGTCGCCGACGCGCTGCAGGATTTCCGAGATGGCGCGGCAGTCCTCGGTGCGGTGCGGGTGCCTTGGTAACAAAAAAGTGCCTCCTTGCACATTGAGCGGCCAGTTACTCATATAGCTCAGGTATCTAAACGATACCAGTATTCCTGTAAGGAGAGCCCCTGTATGTCAAAACCCAAAATCGCCATCATCATTGGTTCGACCCGCGCGGCGCGCTTTGCCGACGTCCCGGCCCAATGGATTGCAAAGATCGCCAAGTCGCACGCCGACATCGACGTCGAAGTCGTTGACCTGCGCGATTTCCCGCTGCCGTTCTTCGATGAGGTCGCATCCTCCGCCTGGGCACCGTCGCAGAACGAAGTGGCGCAGCGCTGGCAAAAGAAGGTCGCCGGATTCGACGGCTTCATCTTCACCGCCGCCGAATACAATCATGGCCCAACGGCCGTGCTGAAGAACGCCATCGACTACGCCGCCAACGAGTGGAATAAGAAGCCGGCTGGCTTCGTCGGCTATGGCAGCGTCGGTGGCGCGCGCGCGGTCGAGCAGCTGAGGCTGCATGCGGTCGAGTTGCAGATGGCGCCGGTGAAGTCCGCCGTACACATCGCCTGGGCCGATTTCCTTGCCGTCAAGCAAGGCGACAAGAAGCTCGAAGAGTTCGAGCACCTCAACCAGGCGGCAACCGCGCTGGTCAACGATATTGCATGGTGGGCCAGGGTGCTGAAGACGGCGCGCCAGGCCGATGCCGTCGCCGAGGAAGTCAAGGCGGCCTGAGAGCAGGTTCGAACAGTCCTCCCAAGGATTAATTCTCCCAAGCATTGGGGCGGCGCATGCGCCGCCCTTTTTGTTCACACGGCATGAGCGTCCTGCGCTTGCCTTGGCTTGATGATGCAATCGGCAAGGCGGTCCATCTCATTCAGCTCGTCGGCGTGATGCTGGCCCCACTGGCAAAGTGCCAGCAGGATGGGCTCGAGGCTGAGGCCGAGCCGCGTCGCCGAATACTCGACGCGCGAGGGCATCTCGGCAAAGATCTCGCGGCGGACGAGGCCGTGCTCTTCCATTTCGCGAAGCTGCTGGATCAATACTTTCTGGGTGATATCGGGGATCAGCGCCTGCAGCGCCGACAGCCGCCGGGGGCCGTCGAAGAGATGGTAGAGGATGACCGCCTTCCAGCGGCCCGAAATCACTTTCAGCGCGCGCTCCGCCGGCAGCATCGGCAGTCTTTTGGAGAGCTTGGCCATGGTCACCTCCCGGTCAGCAGCGGACAAATCGGTGTGTAGTCGAGGCCAGGCAGATAGTGCCAAACAGCGGCCGATGCCAATAGCGACCGGTGCATGCGATGAGAGCCATTCAACTGAACCGTTTCGGCGGGCCCGACGTTCTCGACATAGTCGCGGTGCCGAAGCCTGAGCCGCAAGCCGGCGAGGTCCTGGTCCGCGTTCGGGCGGCCGGGGTGAATTTCTTCGAAGTGCTGATGCGTAGGGATCGCTATGCGGTGACGCCTCAACTGCCGATGATCCCTGGCGTCGAGGCCGCCGGGATCGTCGAGGCGCTCGGGCAGGGGGTGGACGCTTCCTTGCTCGGCACGCGCGTCGCCGCGCCATTGTTCGCCTCGAGCCGGCCGTTTGGTGGCTATGCCGATTATGTGACGATCGACGCAAGCCTGGCCGTGCTCTTGCCGGATGCGCTTTCTTTCGAACAGGCCACGGCATTGATGGTGCAAGGGCTGACGGCGCTGCATCTATTACGGCAAAGCCCGCCGGCCGGCAAATCGGTGCTGGTCGCCGCTGCCGCGGGCGGCGTCGGCTCCCTGCTTGTCCAGCTTGCCAAGCGCGCCGGCGCGAGCCGCGTCGTCGCGGCAGCCGGCAGCAAGGCCAAGCTCGACCTTGCCTTGTCGCTGGGGCCGACGCTGCCGTCGACTACAGCAAGATGGACTGGCCGGAGCACGTCCGGGCAGCGACAGGTGCCGCTGGCGTCGACGTCATCTATGACATCGTCGGCGGCCCCCCGCCCGCGGCCGCGCACGAGGCCCGTGCGCCGTGTGGAGGGCTGGTTTTTTGCGCACGGGGCAGATAAAAGCTGGGCGCCCCGCAGATG